>CAMGTS010000070.1 GCA_946062035.1 uncultured Bacteroidales bacterium | reverse complement strand
CTTTATAATATTGCAAATCAATAACTATATTGCCGTAAAGAAAATCGAACTCATTGCTTTCACTAAGGTTCAGAGTAGCCCCGATGTAATATCCTCTTACAGGATAGAAGATGTAGTCCCTGTGTTCATCGCTGTAGTCGTATTTTATCCCGAATGTCCTGCTTGTCAACCCGTTGACTCCCCAATAATTCGGATTCATCAATTTCACGGAATCGTCAATTTTACTCACATCATACTGGGCGGTAATCTTATGCCTCGCTGATATATGCGGCCTGAAAGTGACACTTGCGGCTCCTCCGTAAGTTTTCTCTTTGACTTTTCCGCCGCTTAAATGTCTGGGTTTGTTATTTTCCGTAATGTAATCCAGGTTTTTGTAGCTCATGTAGAATGTCTCAAAACCGAGGTAGGCTGTCTTTTCAGGATTGACCGGGATTTTCGTGTAGGACAAGTCCACTCCTCTTTCATATCCGAGCATCGCCTTGACACTCAGCTTGTGAGATAATCCGAACATGTTGCTGTAAATCGCACCGGTTGTATATGTGATACGGTCAAAATCCATCTTCTTGAGCCATGAGCTAAGATTGCGGTCTTCCAATTTTATATCTATCAGAGGCCATAGATACCACCTCTCTTCTACAGAGATCTCTATGTCTATATGAGGGCGGTCTCCGATTTCCGCGGATTCGGATCGGGAGATAGTGACATAATTGAATAGTGAAGTATTGACGAGATTCTGACGAGACTCGATGATAGCCATCTCCAGCTCCTCAACTGTCAGCGTGTCTCCTACTGAAAATGCCACTTCTCGGAGGATCACGTCATCCCTTGTCTGTTTGTTGCCTTTTATGGAAATGCTTGATATACAAATCTCTTGGGCTAATAGATGCAGACTTGAAAGGAGAAATACCAATATGGTCAACCACTTCTTCACTTTGTAAAATCACTCATGTATCGTCCCCGCCAAAGGTAATACAAATAGGTGCAGCTTGTTCGGAAAGCGTTCCAAATACAGGTTCTGAGCGGCTTGCAGCAGGGAAAAAATTGATTATCATTTGTTTAATATCAAAAAAAACACTACTTTCGCTCTCCGAAATTTTACTAATTAACAATTATATTTATTATGACTAAAGTTGATATCATTAATGAGGTTGCTAAGAAGACCGGAATGGAGAAGGTTGCAGTAGCACGTGTTATTCAAGGATTCATGGATGGCGTTAAGACGTCTTTGAAGAAGGGAGAGAATGTTTACCTCCGTGGCTTCGGTTCTTTCGTTATCAAGAAGCGCGCTAAGAAAGTCGCAAGAAACATTTCTAAGAATACAACAATAACAATACCTGCTCATAACGTTCCTGCATTCAAGGCAGCTAAGGCTTTTAAAGTTAAGGGCGGTAAGTAATATTTTTGAATTATGCCAAGCGGAAAGAAAAGAAAAGGACATAAGATGGCTACTCACAAACGCAAGAAACGTCTTCGTAAGAACAGACATAAGAAGCGTAAGTAGTTCTAACGTCCAAGTGATTTTAATCTAAAGCAGATTAATTCTGCTTTAGATTTTTTTATTATGGAGAAAGATTTAATCATAGATGTAAGTCCGGCTGAAATTACTATCGCCTTGTTGGAGGATCATCGTCTGATGGAACTTAACAAGGAGACTAATAACAGCCCTGCGACTTGTCAGGTCGGTGATGTCTATCTTGGTAAGGTAAAGAAAGTAATGCCGGCTCTGAATGCGGCTTTTGTCGATATTGGTGACAATAAGGACGCATTTATCCATTATTTGGATTTAGGGCTGAATTTCAAGGCTTTCGATTATTTTACCAAACAGATAAATACCAACCGGGATCTTAAAGCTTTTTACTCCAATGTCAGGATCGGTCCTATCTTGGAAAAAGAAGGAAAGATTGAAGACGTGCTCACGCCGGGACAACAGATAGTTGTTCAGATTGTAAAGGAGCCTATTTCAACAAAAGGTTCAAGACTTACTGCGGAAATATCCATAGCCGGAAGAAATGTTGTTCTCCTTCCGTTCGCTGAAAAGGTCAGCATTTCGCAGAAAATATCGTCAAAAGAGGAAAAAAGACGTTTGGAACGTCTGGTACAGAGTATTCTTCCTAAAAACTACGGAGCGATTATCAGAACCGCCGCCGAAGGTAAGAAAGCTGCGGTTCTCGATGCGGAACTTACTTCACTCATAGAAAAATGGGAGGCAGGATGCAAGAAACTTGCGAACTCCAAACCACCACAGCTACTGTTTACTGAAAACAGCAGGACTACGACGATTTTGAGAGACCTTCTGAATGACTCATTTTCATCAATAGAGGTGAACGATGAGGATATTTATCATGAGGTTAAAGATTACATAAGGACCATAGCGCCGGAGCAGGAAAAGATCGTGAAGCTCTATAAAGGGCACGAACCTATTCTTGACGCATTCGATGTTACAAGGCAGATAAAGGGTTCTTTTGGTAAAGTTGTCCCGATAAAGAAAGGGGCTTATTTGGTCATTGAACATACTGAGGCTCTTAATGTTGTAGACGTTAATAGCGGTACGAGAGTCAAAAAAGGGGTCGAACAGGAAGATAATATCTTCGAGGTTAACACCCATGCCGCGGATGAAATCGCAAGGCAAATGAGACTCAGGGATTTGGGAGGAATCGTAATAGTTGACTTCATCGATATGGAAGATGGGGAAAACCGTGCGAAACTATTCAAGCACATGCAGGAGCTGATGCATAACGATAGGGCGAAGCATAATATCCTGCCTCTTACCAAATTCGGCCTTATGCAGATTACCCGCCAAAGGGTACGTCCCGCAACAGAAATCAATGTGACTGAAAAATGTCCTATGTGCCACGGTACGGGAGAAATCGCTCCAAGCATATTGGTAGACGAACAGTTGGAAAGACAACTGTCCTACTATGTGAAAGAGAGGAATATCAAGTCCTTCTGCTTAGAGGTGAATCCGGTGCTTGAAGCTTATTTGACTAAGCGCAAAGGGATGTTCCGGACGATAGTGAAAGATTGGTGCAAGAAATATACGTGCACCATCAAGACGAAAATCAATACGGATTTTTCACTATTGCAAGCGCAGTGGCAAAGTCCTTCCGGCGAACCTCTCGACGAAGAGTAAAAGTTTAGAAATCGGTTTATGCGGCAAGTTAGAATTTGGCTTGCCGCATTTTCTTTTTAATCTCCTTAGTTGCTAAATTTCCTATACTTCCTAAATGTGTGTGTTTCAATTCTTTATGATCATATCTGAATTTTCCGGAATTGACTTCCTCTCCGACTTTCCTGTATGCGTCCCTGAATGGCATACCGTCGAGCACTAATGCGTTGACTCTTTCAACGGTGAACATATAGTCATATATAGGATTGGATAATATGTCTTTGTTCACGATCATATTCTCTAACATATAGCGGGTCATTCCGATACAGTCGTGCATCTTTTCCAAAGCAGGGAACAGGGTCTCTTTAAGAAGCTGATAATCTCTATGATAGCCATGTGGCAGGTTTGTCGTCATCATGGATATCTCTGTAAATTTTGATTGAATTATATTGCAATTACCCCTGATGATTTCCCATACGTCAGGATTTTTTTTGTGTGGCATTATGCTGCTCCCTGTCGTAAGCTCATCGGGGAATTTGATGAATCCGAAGTTTCCGGACATATATATACAGCAATCCTCCGCAAGTTTATTTAGTGTGCCGGCGATTATTCCCAAAGCGGCGGCAACAGCCTTTTCTGTCTTGCCTCGTCCCATTTGTGCGGCTATAGAATTGTAACTCAGTGTCTTGAATCTGAGAGATTTAGTCGTAGCGACTCTGTCTAAAGGGAAAGAGCTTCCATACCCGGCGGCGCTTCCAAGCGGATTCATGTCTGATATCTGGTATGCGGCTTTCAACATGAGCATATCATCCGCAAGTGATTCAGCGTATGCGCCAAGCCAAAGTCCGAAAGATGAGGGCATCGCGATCTGAAAATGCGTATAGCCCGGCATCAGTACCTTCTTATATTTTTCACTTAAAGTGATAAGAGTGTCGAACAAGCTTAGTATCTCATCTCTTATTTTGCAACATTCGTCTTTAAGAAACAATTTAAGGTCAACAAGAACCTGATCGTTCCTTGAACGGCCCGAGTGAATCTTTTTGCCGATTTCACCGAGTTTTCTTGTCAGCATAAGCTCAATTTGCGAGTGAATGTCTTCCACATCATCTTCCAGCCTGAACTCTCCGTTTTCTATTTGTCCTGCAATATTCACCAGTTCATTTTCAAGCGTAGCCTCCTCGTCATTTTTAAGCAGGCCTATGGATGCAAGCATTTTTATATGTGCTATGGACCCCTGGACATCATATTTCGCCAAACGAAGGTCAAGTATTCTGTCTTGTCCTACCGTAAAGTTCTCTACAATATCTGTCGCTTTCGTCCCTTTGTTCCAAAGTGTTGCCATATTCAATAATGTGTGATGTTATATCTTTCTATGTTACAGAGCTTTGATTAATTCAATATATTTTTCTATCCCCTCTCTTATTTCGCTTTTAAATATGAATTCATCAGCCTGATGACTCCTTTCCGACCTGCCCGGGCCGATTTTAATTGCCGGACATGGTATGCGGGTCCAGTCAGATGTGGTAGGGGATTCGAAACATTCGATGCCGGACTTTTTGACTGCCTTTATAAGTCTGTGATTTTTAGGTGTATAGGAGACTCTGTGCTCCATGCTTCTTGGGGTCAGCGTGCTCTTTGTCAACTTTTGGAGTGTACCCACTATTTCTTCATTGGTGTAACGCTCATTCGGCCTGATGTCCACGATAAATGAGAACTTGTCTGGAACGACATTGTGGAGTTTACCTCCGCTCGCCTGAGTAACAGTGACTTTTACATCCCCCATGAGTTTGGACTTGCGGCGGAATTTGTGGTTCCTGATTCTGTTGATATCGTCAATGCCGATATACAAAGCATTTATCCCCTCATTGCGTGCGGCGTGTCCGCTTTTACCGGTCGCCAATCCGTCTAAAACGATCAATCCCTTTTCTGCTGTAGCGGCTTTCATGCCTGTAGGTTCTCCTACTATCGCAAAATCTGGAAATATCTTTTTGTCAGGAGTTTCAGAGAGCTTCTTTATAACGGACCCCATACCGTTCTTTCCGCTTTTCTCCTCTTCGGCGGAAAGTACGAGTAGCAGGTTGACATTCAAGTTTTCCGCATTACCGCTATTCTGATTCAATCTGTCGGAACCGCAATATCCATAACAAAGATTCAGAAATGTAAATATTTGACTTACAACACTTCCACCATCATCATTGCTTCCCAATCCCATGACTTTGCCATTAAGCTCTATGCCAGAGTAGGGGTCAATCGTATAGCTTTCCACAGGATTGACAGTATCGATGTGGGAACAGAACATGACAGTCTGCAATTGAGGATCGAAGTCTTTAGGGCAGGCGACAATATTGCAGCCGATTCTGCTGATTTTTTGTACTCCCTTGGAAACCAGATAATCATATATATGGTCGCTTTTCTTTTTCTCTTCAAAAGAGCATGCCGGAATCCTTATGATTTCCTTAAGAAGACTTGTCGCCTCATCCGTCAGTATCTCCAACGTGGTATCGTTGTTTCTCTCTGTCATGATAATTTTACAATGGTTTGTTTAGTGTTGGTTATGTTAGCGGCATGTTTTATCAACACTCTCTTCACACCATGTTTGAGGGAGAGGAACGCATTGTCCAATTTAGGAATCATACCTCCTGCGATAACCTTGGATTCAACAAGTTCATGATAATTATCCGGGGTAATTTCTGGAATGTACGATTCGTCGTCAGAAGGGTCTGCCAAAACTCCTTGTTTTTCAAAGCAATACGTCAATTCGACATCGTATATGCCGGCTAATGCCGAAGCCACCTCTTTAGCTATGGTATCGGCGTTGGTGTTCAGAAGATTTCCGTTTCCGTCGTGCGTTATCGCACACATTACGGGAACAATCCCAGCCTCTAACAACCTTTCTAAAAGGGAGCCGTTTACACCATCAGGAAGAACATCGCCGACAAATCCCCAGTCGATATCTTCGGAGTTTCTTTTGCCGGAACGGATGCAGTCCCCGTCAGCCCCGCACAAGCCAAAAGCGTTGACTCCACGTTTCTGTAGAGCGGCGACCAATTTCTTGTTTACAAGACCGGCATAGACCATTGTCGCCACCTTGATTGTCTCTGAATCGGTTACCCTTCTGCCATTTACCATTTTTACCTCTATACCCAATTTTTTGCTTAGGCCGGTAGCTATCGCACCTCCGCCATGAACAACAACCAATGGCTGCGGCAGTTCGGCTAAATTGTCAAGGAAATGCTCAAGAAGCTCTTCATTGTCAATGACATTGCCTCCGATTTTTATCACATTGAGCCTGCCCATTATTGTATTCCTCTAAGTATCTCTTTAATAATGGTTTGCGCTGATACAACTCTGTTGGCCGCCTCCTGAATCACAAGTGAATTGTTACCCTCGATCACATCATCAGTTACAATCACGTTCCTTCTGACCGGGAGACAGTGCATAGGTGGAATGTCAAAATATAAACGTTTTGTATATGATTTTAGAAAAAGCGTAT
>CAMGTS010000069.1 GCA_946062035.1 uncultured Bacteroidales bacterium | reverse complement strand
ATTATCTACTATTGCAGATATATTTTCCTCAGAATACTCCTTCAGACTTCTTGAAGCCGCCTCGACCGCATCAGCCATCATTACTATAACCTGTTCCTTTGTCTTAGGCAACATACCTTTGTATGTAAAATCGCCTTTATCGTCCGGATTTCCCCCCTCGTTGCAATACACATTATAGAAATACCCGGTCACCGAATGCGCATGATGAGATGAGATAAAATCTGAAATCGGAGCAGGTATCTTGAATTTACGGGCAAGCTCAAGACCGTCATCGACATGCTTGATAATTACCGCCGCACTCTCTTTGGCGGTAAGCCCTGCATGGTAGTTCACTCCGGGAGCCTGATTTTCTATAAAAGCCTGTGGATTAGTCATTTTCCCAATATCATGATAAAGGGCGCCCGCTCTGGCCACTCTGGTCCGACACCCTACCGCCGCAGCGGCCCTCTCCGCAAGATTCGCCACATGAAGACAGTGTTGGAATGTCCCTGGAGCTTTTCTCTCAAGTTCACGCAGTACATGATTGTCCAAATCTGAGAGATCTCTCATTGTCGAAGATGAAACCATATAGAACATCTTCTCCAAAAGAAATGTTATAGGGAAACATATCACAACGAGAAAAGCTGAAATCAAAAGATAGAGCATGGTGTTTATGTCTCCGAAATTTCCCGAATTGAATAACGAAAATCCGATATGGACCACAGCTGTAGCGAGGAATATATACAGGCCGTTCAAAAACTGCACCCACCCCTTGTCATTGACGGATGTGGCAAAGAGAGCCACCGCACCGGCGACAGCGTTTATCATGTAAAGCTCCACCCCGTTTTCCGCAATAATCATGACCGGAAGTATCGACACCATATATAGCGGAAGGACAACCCTGTTAAACATAAACGCAGCTATATATAGCGTTGTAACCGCAAGTGGGACAATATATAGCAAATCCGGTGACACCTTTCTGACCAACATCGGCAAAACGAAGTTCAAGCAGGTCAGAAACATTATAAAATTAAACTGATTCTGCTTCCTCAAAATTCCCTGATCCGAAAAATAAACCACCAGATAGATGAGGAACAAGAGTACGATGAGGACAAGCGCATGTCCCGCATAAAGAAACGCCATATTGCCTGAGAACCCGACACTCTTCTTATATTCAGCCTTATATGAATCAAGCAGTTGGGCGATATCCGCCGTAACAGTCTCCCCTTTCACGACTATTGTCTGACCGGCATAAAACATTCCTTTTGTCGGTGAAATGTAATCTAACGCCATACGATGTAATTCGTCCGTAGTCTTTTTATCGAAACTCAGATTCGGAGAGACGATATCATTCAGACGAAGCATATCGAAAAGCGAATCCGCCTCAACATGAGGATATTCCGCCAACAAGTCCGACTTCATCTGCCTGACAGCCTTATCAGGAGTGAATAAATCAGACTCTATAACCTGATTGTTGGTCCTGCCGTTTCTGACAAAAACAGCTTTGTCTGAGACCTCCTTCAAAGGAAGAACACCAACCTCATAGACTTTTTTGAGGGAGTTTCTTAATGTTTCCAGAGTGTCCGAATTGATCCCGTTTTTTATACATGATTCGGAAAGTTCTGTTATTGTACGGTTTACGACAGATGAGAGTGAAATGTAATATGGAACGACATTACCGGCGGCGGCATTCTTTTCCGCCGAAAGCTCCTGCTGTGTTTTGAGTATAGGAAAATCTATCGGAGCCGTAAGATCCTCATAGGTCCATGGAGCGCCCTTTTTATACGAATACTTGAATTTACCTTCAACAGGATAGACCAACAGCATGATGACAAAAGCGACCGCCATCGCAAAGTAATTCCCTTTAATATTAAGGATGGTCTTTAACCTTCTTATGTCCAATCTTTCCATAATGACTTGATTTGCAGACTCTGCACAATATAATTACAACATCACCGCATAACGTGCTCGAATTTGTCTTCTACGGTGAGTGAGGCCTTATTTATGCTCGGAAAGACAAATTTACTATTTTTACGCCCACGACAGACAGATTGGCCGCATCAGAGCTGAAAAGTACGCAGGAATAATTATGCGGCCGGTTACGACAATAGTCCGTCAATAGAATATATAACACTTAAAATATTGATAATGAATAAACTTAAGTTATTATTACTCGCTATCGGAGCGTTTTTCATGACAGAGGCTAATGCGCAAGAGCTTCTGATTATCAACTCTCCTGAAAATCTGAAATGTAATGACAGTGTATGGGTTTTTACCCCTCAAAGCCAGAAACCTCATGCAACACTGATTTTTTTGCACGGCTGGAGCGGTAGCTACAGAAATTTAGGTGACAAATTTGATGTCCAGGCAATATGCGACAGAACAGGTTTCCGTATCATCACCCCGGATGGCTTTTATAATGGCTGGTACGTAAACAATACCGATCCTGAGAAAATGCAGTTAAGAGATTTCTTTAACGAAGAGCTTATCCCTCAGCTATACGAAAAATATGACCTGAATCCTGAAACGACATTCATTGACGGTTTGAGCATGGGTGGCCACGGAGCGATCAATATCTTCATTGACAATCACGACAAGTTCCGTGCTGCCGGAAGTATGAGCGGGGTTCTCAATCTGAACACAGGAAGATTGCAAGATGAACTCAGAAAAGTCTTCGGGGACAAAATGGAAGAAAGGCTTACAAGCGAGAGCGCCGTTACAAACGCTAAAAAGATCGCCGGATCTGACAAAATAATCCTCATATCCTGCGCATACAGGGACTTCTACTTCAAATGCAGCGAAGAGTTCGCCAAAGTGTGCAACGAACTCAAGATTCCATACATAAGAACAGACAGTCCTGGAACTCACTCATGGAAATTCTGGGAATTCGCATTGGACCAGCATCTTTGGTACTTCCAAAGAATCCTTGACGGGGCGGAAATGGGATATTAATCAGATTGACGATACCAAAACACAAGACGGCTGAAGATTTTGAAAAACAATATCTTTGGCCGTTTTTTCAAGCATACCGCTCCTTTTGTCAATCTTAAAAATCTGGACGACACCACCCTGCTGACAGGCGACAAACATGAAATCTCCGTCAGGGGTTATGGTGAATTGTCGTGGTCCTGAAGCGGTTACCTGATATGCAAACTTATTGAGAGTACCGTCTTCCATTATCCTGAAAATCGAAATTCCGTCGTTCACCTTTCTGTTCGATGCATAGAGGAAATGTCCGTTAGGATGTATCTGAATATCACCGCAGGCCATTCCGTTATATGCGTCAGACTGAACCTCCTGGATTGTTTCGAGAATCAGGTTATTGTCAGCTTCTTTGATGGTGTATGCTATGATTTTTCCTGAAGTTTGACAGAGCAGATACATAAACCTTCCACTCTTCGAAAATGCGACTTGCCTCGGGCCATACCCCTCTGAAATATCATAATAAGCTGTATCGCAACGATATAACTTCAATCTTGCGCCATTTTCAAGATTACTTTGGTCGTTAGAGTTCTCCTCGTCCTGCATTATGCGATAAAAATATATCCTGTCTCCGCCCAAATCAGTCGCAAGAAGGTATTCATTCTGAGACTCTTTACCTTTCAGAACCCTTACCGTGTGGATTCTTGAGACAGGTTGTGAGGTGCCCGGCCTCCCAGGAACAAACTTTATAAGTTGTGATGAGGCTTTTATCCTACCTGAAGTATCGATCGGAAATACTGAAATACTGCCATCGCCATAGTTCGCTGTAAAAAGATGTCCTCTGTGATACGCCACATAGCAAGGTCCCCAACCGATATCAGCTCTTGAGTTTATCTGATGCAAATCCTTAAAGCCTGATATTCCGGAGTCGTCATCGACTTCACTGACCGCATATATCCGCCTCCCGTCCTTGACAAGCGTCATATATGAGGGATTTTCCATCTTCAGTTCCGCAATCCTAGTAAATTCTCCTGTCCTCGCATTAAAAGTACCTTTTGTTATGGCAGAACCATAACCTCCGATATACAAAGTAAGATTCATATCTCTCTTCGAAATACCACTAAAAAAGGAGCCGACAATCACGCAGACCAATGCCACGGCCAATGTTCCCACGACATATAGCGTCATGCTTTTATATTGCCTCAAAGTTTTCTTCATAGTGTCTGCAAACATACGAAAAGGCCGGGGCAGAAAAAATATTTTTAGTCGTTCCAATATTTTTTGCTGATTATGTAGCGGTAATTCACTCCCGAAGAAATAACGCCGGAATCAAACGGACTCGACAGCTTTAACTCTGTATAATAGAATTGCGCCTGATCCCCGACAGCACCCAATATTTCCTCATCGTGCTCTATGAAGTCGGTGCTCAGTTTCACCCATGTTTTTGTATTAGGTCCCTTTTCCGGCTCAAAAACATCGAGATACTGGTTCCACCATAAAACCGGATAGCCATAATCATCTTCACCTAAGATCGTTATATCCGTCACACCGAGCACATTCACCTCCTCCCAGATTTTCACCGGGAAGGAGTGTTTATATACGACTCCGTCATCGCCCGTAACCGAAGCTGTAACGCTCATATCGCCCTTTGCGGTCGTTTTATTTGAGGTATATATACGCCCCTTAGTATCTACAGGCAAGCTATACTGATTGCTTGAAGTCCACTTTATGGTCGCCGTAGGAGAAGTCCGGAACTTGACATTATGTTCCAAATCCACTCCGGGATGAGGAAGGTCGCAAAGCTTGGTAACAAACGCATTCACCAAAATATTAATTTCGCCCGGCTCCTCTGAGACAATGGCCGGAAAGAGTTTCAATGTAGTCTTGAAACTTTTGTCGGGATGCTCCTTAAACCTTGCGACAAGTACATACGTCTGTTCTGTACCCGCCGGTTGTTTGATTCCTCTGACCACATTAGAGGATTTTCCATTGGGAAACGAATAATACTGCGAGTCACCAGGGGTATCATAATCCCACTCAAGTTCCAAAGACTCAGCAGATTTCGGAGTAATATGGTATCCGACCGTCTTATTGAAACCTAAATACAGCGGGATAGGCGCTTCTTCAGTAAAAGTTATCGAAAGTGGTTCGACTGTGATTTTATAGGTAGAAACACCCGATCCGAGTTTTGCGGTCAGGGTGGTGGAGCCAGAAGAGAGAGCCTTGACTTTAACTCCTGCGGAAGAGACCTCCTCTATTGAAGCGACAGATACCGAACTCGAAGTAACCGTCGGGACAGCTGACGGAGGAGAAAGAAGTTGCCACGGAATAGTAGCGACTTCCTTTTCATACATTACCCTCCCGCCGGACGGGAAAGCGACGCTTCCCCCCGCAACTCTCACCGGGACGGATGCGGATGCTCCTCCCCCATCCGCCGCCGTCGCAGTGATCATACAATCTCCAAAAGAGACCGATGTCACGTTTCCGGACTTGTCCACTTTTGCGACAGCGGGAGAAGAACTGCTCCACACAACATTCTTATCGGTAGCCTCAGAAGGCTGTACATTGGCGGTCAGGCGTTTTACCACGCCTATTTCCATAAAATCTAAAGATGGAGGAGTTATATTTATGACCTTTGCAAAGGTATTCAGCCCATCAATATCCACACGCCATGTCGTTTCGTCAATTGAGCCGTCGCCAGAAAAGAATACAGTTATGTTTTGTGTGGTATTCCTTTCAATATCATAATTTGTCGTTACATTCTTACCAAGATAGAATCTGTATTTAAGGATTCCTGAATGGTCTGACGACAAGTAATTCGCGGTGATTTCGAGATAGCTGCACAATTTATAGCACGGGCAATCCTCATCAAGCACTTTCTGTTTTTCATCGGTATTAGACGGTTGAAGAGTCCCCTGCATATTTTCCATCATATAGAATACAGCCCCTGTGGAAGAAAAATCCGCCACATCATCCGCATCGCCGTCATATCCCGAAGAGAAAATCTTTGAAGCCGCGTCAGGTTTATTTGTTCCGAACAATTTAACCTCATTAGGAATGTTTCTTATGGCTATTCCCGTTATAGTCAGGTTAATACCCGGATTAAGCCGTGAAAAGTCACCTCTAACGACCAGTTTTGCGACAGCACGCTTCATTACGACATTCACAGTCTGACCGTCAGAGAGTGATATCGGCCCGACGAATCCGGTCATCAGAGCACCGCCTTTTGCGTCGACAATATTCTCCGGTGAAGAAATTGAATGGGCATACTGAAGCATCTCAGACTCTTTGATAAAGACGATCTCCCTTCCGGCATTTGCGGTCAGGTATATTTTATACCTCTCACCTGCATTCAATGCAGCCTCCAAACTGAAATCTTTTTTCATATAGGCGTTGACCACCAATTTTCCGCGACTGTTATAGACAGCGGCATTAAGATCAGATATCTGATTTTCATTAAGATTTACCGAACGGGTGCCATCCGGCATCTGCAGATTAAAATAGATTATCGACGTGTCGTACCTTTCATCGTCCACCACCTCATCATCACTCTTCGAACACGACATTACAGGCAAAGTCATCAATAATGCCAAAAACAGTTGTATTAACTTATTTTTCATTGTTTTCCGATTTATTAGAACTCTATTCCTACTGGAATGGTTGTCTGCCACTCTCCGAACTGAATGACAGCTGTCATTGAAGTAAAATCAAAGATTATGGTAATATCCTGCATATCCTGCGCATACATATCATACCCCATCTGCCTCAAAAACGCCCCGAATTGGAAGTCGAAAGAGTCGGTAAGCGTCCCATGTCTGCCATAGGATATATCGAACCTCAAAGCGTCCAGGTTGGATTGTCTCAACATTCTAAAATTCAGGCTATTG
>CAMGTS010000068.1 GCA_946062035.1 uncultured Bacteroidales bacterium | reverse complement strand
CATAATAAGCTAATTATTAACTTTGCGGACAAAGATAACGCAAAAATTGTGCAAAGCCACATAAATTGAGACAACTGACAATATGGCAAAGAAACACGAGATAATTTGGATGGAAGAGACCGACTCAACCAACAACAGAGCATTAGAAGGAGCGAATTCTTATCCTGATAAAACCACATGGGTCGCTGATTTCCAAAGTGCCGGCCGCGGTCAAAGAGGAAACAAATGGACAAGTACCAAGGCCGAAAACCTGACATTCACTATTCTTTTCCGTCCTAAGGAAGTTTTGGCGCAAGACCAGTTCCTTATTTCTGAAGTTTCCGCACTTGGAGTCGTGAGATTCTTGGCAAGGCACAATGTTTCAGCTAAAATAAAATGGCCGAATGACATTTATGTCGGAGACAAGAAAATCTGCGGAATCCTTATCGAACATGCGGTAACAGGGCCATATATTTCAAGCAGCATCAGCGGCATCGGGGTAAACCTCAACCAGACAGAATTTCCGGAGGGGATTCCGAATCCTATATCACTATCCCTTCTGACCGGGGCACAATATGACAGAGAAACCGAAATGGATAATCTGTTGGAAGATATTTTCTATTACTACGACAAGGCACTTGCGGAGTACGCTTCGAACGGAAAATATTCTGCGGTGGAAGATGAATACCTGTCGATCTTGTATAGGAAAGGGGAATTTCACCGTTACATCGAATGTGAGAGCGGCAAGGAAATCGAAGCGAAGATTGTTGGAATCGACAAATGCGCCTGTCTCGTATTGGAAGACAGAAAAGGGGCAAGAAAATCTTACCCCTTCAAAGAAATCTCCTACATTATCTAAGCGACTATTCGGTTTTTCTTTTCTTCCTTAGTCTGGCGAAAAGGAATACCACCCCACAGACAACAGCGACCGCTATCAGCACATACACAGCGGGACGGCCGTAAGCGAAAACAAAGCTATGGTCCACAACCCCTGCGGGCAAAGTCCCCATATCGGGCAAATTGACATTGTTTTTGATATATTGCGCAAAAGCAAACCATTGGCTGACATATAGAGGCTGCATATAGTCATCCTGGGCCGACTTAAGGGTTATCTCTTTCATCGACCTGACCTCTTTGCCGAGAGAGTTCTTTGGAACGAACTTCAATACCCCTTTAGAAATTTCCCCTATCGTAGAGAGGTCGCTTATCGTATTGGCGTCCGCTACTACAGTATACAGTTCGCTGTCCGTCACTTTCTTGCCATGCACCATCACATCCCTTACCCTGAAGAATTTCATGGCCGCAGGATCATAGGTGTAGTCAAGCCCGTAAAAGGTTATGTGATGTTCATAGTCATCCTCAGCCACACTCGAATTAAGCTCGCATAGAAGTTTCAGCTCCTTGCCGGTAAATTTCGCTACGACAAGCGGATAGCCAAGGTTTCCTCTCGAATCCCTACCCATCGGGAGAACCTTGAAGACATCTGCATAGCTGAGCGGCCCGTCACCAAGGGACGATTCAATCAGTTTGCCGGGCACTAACGCTACAAGAGCGCTCGTATCTGCATTGGCCTTTGAGTGGAAAGCCGCGACATTATACATACTCTTGGCCACTTCGTATGCAAGTCTGTTGACACCGTTGTCATCTACACCCTTTTGGATTCCGGTAAAATTATATGTCACCACATCGTATGGAAAACAGCCGTACTTCTTACCGAAAACAACCGCGACTTTATTTTCAATTGAATCCGCAAGCGCAAGAGCGGCGGGATCCGGCTTGATATTGACCGGAACTTCCTTCAGTTCATATTCAGAAACGCTCTTTTCTCCCACCTTAGACAACGTCGCTTCGCCAAGCAGTCGGCCATTCGCACCCGCAGACGCTATCGCCACATTGCCTATCATATAAGGTTCATACAGAGCCTCATGCGAATGACCGCTCACAATAAGGTCGATATCAGGGCACATCTTTGCCAACAGAACATCTTCGTTGCCGGTCTTATCGGCAGAGCCACTGTGTGACAGGCAGACTATAAAATCCACACCCCTGGTTTTCAATTCGTTGACAACCACTTTGGCTACATTCAAAGGATCTTCAAACTTGAATCCCTCTTTAGGAAGAGTAGAGTTATAGGCGTTTTTTCCATAAAGGCCGAATATTCCGACCTTTACATTTCCTCTGTCAAGTATTATATACGGGGTTTTCCCTATGTATTTCAACGCATTGCCGAAAATCTTGTCGTCATCCTTCGCAGCAATATTGCCGGTGACATTATCAGGAAATCTCAGTTTCTTTCCGGTAATCGGGTTCACATCCTTTTTACCTACATGAGCGTTATAGAACATATAGGCGAGCGGAGTGACACCAAGATCAAAATCATGGTTACCGAATACGAAAGCGTCGCACCCCATCAATGCAAGTGCCCTATACTCAGCGGCTTCTATCTCAGTCACAGCGGAGTATACAGTTCCCATCGTCATACCTCCGGCATCAACGGTTATTACGCCGTAACCGTCCTGTTGCGCCTTATCTCTCTCTGAATTGACAAATGCCACCAACTGTGGATAAACCTCTACGCAAGAATGAAGATCAGCCGTGAAAAGCACTTTTAAGGTCGTGGCTTTATCACCTTTTGAAGCATTTAGATTTTTTGCGGATTCCGCATTTTCTTTGGCATTGGCTGTCTGCGCTGAAAAGAAAAACGCAAGAACGGCCAAAGCCCCTACCGCTATACCCTTAGCGACAGAGGCGGATATTTTTTCAAACATATTGTAAAAAGATTTCTAAACAAATTGTTTCATGCTCTCCGCAAGAGACTTTGCGCTTGCAGCCGCAGCCTCAGCATAATCATCTGAAGACGAAGCGAATATAACTCCTCTTGAAGAGTTGACAAGAAGCCCGCAGGATTTGTTTCTGCCATATTCGGCGACATCCGCAACTGTGCCTCCCTGCGCTCCCACCCCGGGAACAAGAAGAAAATTATCAGGAGCAAGCTCTCTTATTCTGCCGAGCATTTCAGGTCTGGTCGCACCTGCGACAAACATAATGTTATCTTTGCCGCCCAAAGAGTTCGCTTTCTTTATAACTCTCTCATACATAAGCGTCAACGCATCTCCATCCGTAGTATAGAGAGTCTCAAAATCGGTAGCGGAAGCATTGGAAGTAAGGGCCAAGATTATAGCCCATTTCCCTTCGTACTCCAAGAAAGGACGGATGGAATCACTTCCCATATAAGGGGCCAATGTGACTGCGTCAAATGGCATGGTCTCGAAGAAAGCCCGTGCATAAAGCTTCGCCGTATTGCCTATATCACCCCTTTTAGCGTCCGCTATCAGGAATATATCAGGATAATTTTCCTTTATATATTCTGCGCTCCTTTGCAACTGGGCGAACCCTGACGCACCCGCCGCCTCATAGAAAGCGGTATTAATCTTATATGCGACAGCATACGGAGCGGTCGCATCGATTATTCTTTTATTAAACTCAAACTGAGCATTTTCGAGAGACGCTACAGAGTGAGGGAGTTTCTTTTCATCTGAATCCAACCCGACGCAAAGGAAACTTCCTTTCGTTTTTATCTGCTCGTATATTTCTTTATAGGTCATATCGCTACGCTTCCTGTATAAACATACTGCCTGTCAGAGAGTTGACTTTCTCTTTCGCATAATTCAACGTAACCTTGAACTCCTTTTTCGCAGATGAAGGCGCATCATACATGGCATCTACCATTATCGCCTCGCATATAGAACGGAGACCTCTCGCCCCGAGATTGTATTTCAATGCGGTATCGACAATGAAATCGAGAACGCCATCTGCAAAAGTCAGCTTGATGCCGTCTAATTTGAAAAGAAGTTCATACTGCTTGACAAGAGCGTTCTTAGGCTGTGTAAGTATATTGAAAAGCGCCTCTTTGTCAAGAGGATGCAAGTAGGTAACGACCGGGAGTCGCCCGATGATCTCAGGAATAAGGCCATAAGAACGCAAGTCCTGAGGAGCTATATATTTGAGCATCTCCTTGGTATCCACATTCTTCAATCTCTCCTGCACACCATACCCCACAACCTTTGTATTGATGCGTTGCGCTATCTTCTTCTCTATTCCCTCAAACGCACCGCCGCAAATAAACAGGATATTGGTTGTGTCTACAGCAATCATCTTCTGCTCAGGATGTTTGCGTCCTCCCTGCGGAGGGACATTCACAACGTTTCCTTCAAGAATCTTCAGCAACGCCTGCTGCACACCCTCACCGGAAACATCACGGGTAATCGAAGGATTGTCGCTCTTGCGGGATATCTTGTCTATTTCGTCAATAAAAACTATACCCATCTCAGCCTTATCGACATCATAGTCGGCATCTTGCAAAAGCCTTGTCAGAATGCTTTCGACATCTTCTCCAACATAGCCGGCCTCCGTAAGGACAGTAGCGTCAACTATTGCGAAAGGCAGTTTCAGCAACTTAGCTATAGTCCTCGCCAACAAGGTTTTACCTGTTCCGGTAGGACCTACCAAAAGGACATTGGACTTTTCTATGTCAAAATCATCTCCTTTGTCCTTGGCGTCGTTGGCGTGGAGTATTCTCTTATAGTGGTTGTAGACCGCGACCGAAAGGAACTTCTTCGCCTCTTCCTGCCCTATGACATATTCATCTAAAGCGGCGTGTATCTGCTTGGGAGTAAGCAACTTAAAATCAGCCTTAAGGCTTTCCGCATAGGCGGATTTTCTCTTGCCGTCTCCGTTTTCTTTCGCCTCATCGATGTAATCGTGCAAATGCTCAACGCAATCCATGCATATACATCCTCTCTCCGTACCTACAAGGTACGCTCCCTCGCTCTCCGAACGTCCGCAGATAATACATCTGCTAACCACTTTCCTTCCGTTTTTATTCTCAGTCATTACTATTTCTTTGTTGGCAGAATCTCATCAATCATTCCGTAATCCTTCGCCTCCGCCGCTGTCATCCAATAGTCTCTGTCAGCGTCCTTTTCAATCTGCTTAAGAGACTTGCCGGTATTTTCCGAGAGAGATTCGTACAGTTCCTTGCGGGTCTTGATTATCTCTCTTGCAGCAATTTCAATATCAGATGCCTGCCCCTGCGTACCGCTCATTGGCTGATGAATCATTATCCTCGAATGGCGGAGTGCGCTGCGAAGCCCTTTGCAACCTGCCGCAAGAAGGACCGCAGCCATAGAAGCGGCCATTCCAGTACAAATCGTACCGACTCTCGGAGCGACAAGATTCATCGTGTCATAAATTCCCCAACCCGCATACACCTGTCCTCCAGGGCTGTTAATATACAATTGGATATCTGCCTTAGGGTCAGTACTCTCCAAATAGAGAAGCTGCGCCTGCACGATATTGGCGACATCGTCATCGATAGGAACTCCCAAGAAAATTATTCTGTCCATCATAAGGCGGGAGAATACATCCATGGTGGCTACATTAAGCCTGCGCTCCTCTATTATCGAAGGGTTGATGTATGCGTCATAAATCGGTGACGCGACGCTCATGTGCCTTGCGTAGCCGCTCAGCGTCATAGAACTTATGCCGTATTTGCCTTGCGCAAACTTTTCGAAATCGCTTTTCATAAATTGTCAGAGATTATTCTTCAACCGGCTTTTCAGCTTTCTTTGCAGGAGCCTTCTTGGCGGCAGTCTTCTTAGCTGGAGCCTTCTTGGTTGTCTCCTTAGTCGCCTCCTTAGTCGCCTCCTTAGCATTGAGTTTTACAAGATCCTCCTGTGTAATCTCCTTGTCATTGATTGTGATCACGCTCTTGACATAATCAAGAACCTTATCCTCTTCGCACTTCTCATAGATACGGTTGATCTCCTTTTCGTTGTTTATCAACTGCTCTGCATATTGTGAAAGCTGCTCATCAGGCACATTGGTCATGCCGTACATAGCGAACTGGCTTGCGGTCATCGCCTTAGCCTGAGCCAAAAGATCCTCTTTCTTGATCTCTATCTTCTGGTTCTCGCAAATATTGCGAACGATCATCTGCCAACGATAATCCTGGAGGAACAACGGGAACTCCGCCTCAATCTGCTCCATGGTGAACTTACCCTCGTTGATTGAGAACAACCACTTCTTGAGGAAGTTCTCAGGAAGCTCTACATCAGCCTTCTTTACAAGGTAGTCTACCAAGTCTCTGCGGAGACGGAAATCGCTCTGCTGAGCATATTCAGCGACAAGTTTCGCCTCAAGTTCCTTATCGAAAGCAGCTGAATCCTTAACCTTGTCCTTGCCGAAAAGACGGTCATAGAGATCCTGGCTCTCCTCAGCAGGCTTAAAGGTCTTGACTTCCTGAACCGTGATCTTATAGATAGGATTTGAAGCGTCAAACTCCTCTTTCTTTATTCTAAGCATAGAAGCTCTGTCAACCTCATTAGGGAAGCACTTTACAACGTCAACCTCAAATTCATCGCCCTTCTTCTTACCCTTGAAAGTCTTCTTGGTCTTGGCATCCATTGTCTTGAGGGAAATATAGCTTTTCTCGACCTTCTTTTCTCCCTGCTCGAGGTCAACTACCATAAAGTCGTCATCTCCGGCCTTCTCTGTATCGACAAGGCTTCCGAACTGACGGAGAGTATCCTCTTTGTACTGCTGCAAAGCCTCAGGGGTGGTTGTAAGTTTATAGTTCGTGACCTTGTCACTCTTGCCGAGGGCAAGTTTGATCTCCGGACGCACCGCAACTTCAAAAGAGAATTCGAATACCTGATCCTTATCCCAATCCACCTGCTTCTTGCCATCCATATCAGGCATCGGCTCGCCGATAAGATCCATTTTATTCTCTTTGACATAATTATTCAGGCCGTCTGATATCAAGCCGTTCACAGCGTCCACAAGAGCTGTTCCGCCATACATCTTCTCGATAAGTCCCATCGGAGCCAT
>CAMGTS010000067.1 GCA_946062035.1 uncultured Bacteroidales bacterium | reverse complement strand
AGGTCTCACCCAAAAATTATCGGAGTAGATAACTTAGTCTACAGTTCACGCTCCACGACAAAATTGCCCGAAGCACGTTTATATTCGACAAAAGCGATATAGAGCTTGTATTGGGATTCGACCTTCTCCTGCCATGCTTGCTGCCAAAGCACCTGAGATTCAAGATAATCCCCAAGAGTTTCCTCTCCCAATTCATAGCTTTTCCCGCTTATACGCATATTCTCCGCAGCCTGTTCCAAAGATTTTTCCGCAACCTGACACTCCAACTGCGCCTCAGCTAAATTATTCGCGGCACGGGTCGCTTCCAAATACATTAATTCATTCCTATACTGACGCTCCTCACGAAGTTGTTCCTCTTTGTATTTTGCCGATTTCAACTCATGCGAATATTTGCCGAAATGGAAAATCGGGACTGAGAGGGTAACCATGACATTGCTGCCGGTGCTGTTGAAAAGTCTTTGGTCATTAATCTTCGCTCCATAAGTGTAGCCATAATTCGCCACAACGCCTATTTGGGGCAACTGATTGGCTCTCTGGATCTTGACCTCCTCTGAAGCTGCTTTTACCTGCATATCGAGCATATCATACTCAGGTCTTGCCGAGATATCCATCAAAATATCTGACGGAACAGCCACCTCCGGCCATGCGGAAGACACCACAATATTGCTGTCCAATGGCAGACCAATTGTGTGACAAAGGTTTATACGAGCCAATCTGATTGCATTTCTCGCTTTCATAAGCTTGAGTTGGGCGTCATTCAGCTTAACCTGCACTTTCAAAAGATCATTTCGGGTCGCCATGCCGTTTCTCAACGCACTCTCGATATTTCTGTACAGCTCTTGCAAAGCATCATGATATTTCACCGCTACTTTCTCCAATTCAGCCGCTTTTACCGCATTGGCATAAGCGTTGTCAGTAGAGACTATCACTTCTGTTTTAGTAAGACGCTCGTTCTGTTGTGCTATTTCCACTCCAAGCTTTGAAAGCCGATATGCGGCAGAGATTTTGCCACCGGCATATATAGGCTGTTCAAGGGTAACCCCGGAGTTGAATAACTCTCTCATCTTAAAGTCTATAGAAAGCCCTGGAAAATATGCGAACTCCCCTGTGGGAGCCATACCTGTAGGCGAAGTCGCAGAAGGGGCCAAGACCGGCAGATTCCCCCCTTCAATCTTCAAAGATTCGTTCGTCGTGCTGTAAAGACCCGTAGCGGAAAATTTGAACTCGGGAAAGAAGTTTCCTTTCATTCCCAAAGATGTCTGCCTGGCGGCGTATGTCTTATACCCCGCCGCCTTAATCTGCCTATTGTTTTCCAAAGCGATCTCCTCACATTGCGCAAGATTCAACTCACTTTGCGCAAATGAAAAGCTAACGGACGTAAGGAGCGCTAAAAGTAATATCGCTTTTTTCATCATTTGTCCTCCTTAAAGAAAAGTGAATACAATACCGGAACAAATACCAAGGTTACAATCGTACCGAAAGTAAGTCCTCCCATAATCGCCGCCGCCATCGAACCGAACATCGCATCAGTCAACAAAGGAAGCATACCGAGAATTGTTGTCAGCGCAGCCATGCTCACAGGGCGGAGACGGCTCTTCGCCGAGCGTATAAGCGCCTCTTTCTGAGATAGTCCGGATGATATTTGCAGATTGATTTCATCCATCAGGACTATGCCGTTCTTTATAACCATGCCAATCAGACCAAGCGCACCGACAATCGCACAGAAAGTAAATGTCATCTGGGTTACAAGCATAGTGGCCACGACACCTACCAGACAGCATGGTATCGTACACAAGATTATTATCGGTCTGCGATAATCCTTGAAGAGCAGTATCAGTATGAATATCATAAGGATGATCGCCATCGGGAACATCTTGAACAGATATTTCATACTCTCGTCGCTTGCGTTTTTCTCACCCTGCCATGTAAGCTTGTAACCTGCAGGCAAATCCAGTTTTTCAATCTTTTTTGCTATCTCCTCGCGGGTTCTCTCGGTCTCCAGACCGATTTTCGGCGAGCCTTGGACCCTTACCATTCTTTGACCGTCATATCGAGGTATTACAGGATATTCCCAATCCGCATCAATGCCGTTAACGACCTGACGCAAAGGGGTTGTGGCCATAACTTTTGAAACCAACTCATCTTTGCTGATAGTTCCTGAAAGCAATTCATTGAGCGTCGTGTTGTCCAATACGCTCGCTACCGTAGGGAGCATTGCGAAAACAGGAATATCCTCCATGTCATCGATATGTCCGCCCTTCTCATCAACAAGTTTTACATATATGTGCTGAGAATGGATGCCCTCGTAGAAATTACCGATTGGGACTCCACCATTAGCGGCTAACAAAGAAATACTTACATCATTTCTTCCAAGTCCCATCCTTAGAGCCGATGACTGATCGAAGTTTATGCGGAGCACAGGCACCTGCGGTTCAAGATCACGTGTAATGCACATTATCTTGCCGCTCTCTTCCATGATGTTCCTGATAGAATCAGCATATCTCTCAAGTACAGCTATATCCGGGCCTGTAAGTTGAGCCTCAATCGGATATTTGCGGTACATAAGGTTGTACTTCTTCACTCTCAGGTAAGCGTCCGGGAATTTTACAGACAAAGAATCCTGCAATTCAGGATAGAGCCTGTTCAACTCCTTAGGAGACTTGAAGTCCACTATCAGCTCGCCGTATGCAAGTGACGGTGTAGCGACGCTCCTGACAAGGTTATAACGTCCTGGAGAACCGCCAAGTGAAGTAGTGATATGGGTTATCTGCGGATATTTTCCAAGCCATTGGCGCATCTGTTCCAAATCACTTGCTACCCGCGGATTATCAGTGCTTTCCGGAAGTTTATACTCAATATAGAGCTGATTATAGCTCATATCAGGGAAGAATCCCTGACGCATCTGTCTGTAGCCCAATAAGGTAAGGAATAACAAGACCACCATTCCGGCGATTGTGACGGTCCTGTGGGTCAACGCCCATTCAAGAGATTTACCCAACCAATCGTATGCCTTGCCCTTGAAAAGATCCTCCTCTTTCTCGCTTTTATCTTTCTGTTGCGCAAGGGTTTTCTTAGCCATCCCCTCGCTCAGCAAAGGGACATGGACCAAAGCCAAGATCCAGCTCAACAAGAGCGAAACAGCAAGCACAATAAAAAGATCCCTTACATATAGCCCGGTCGTATCAGGTGATAGAAATATCGGCAAGAACGCCAAGATCGCTATGAGAGTAGCGCCTAAAAGCGGCATGGCCGTCCTGCCTCCTATATCTGTAAGCGCCTTACGCATAGGCACCCCTTTATTCAGGTCAACCAAGATTCCGTCGATTATCACGATAGCGTTGTCGACAAGCATACCCATAGCAAGTATGAACGATGCGAGGGAAACTCTCTGCATAGTTCCGTCCATTCCATACAAGAAAAGAAGTGAGCCAAGAACAATCGTAACAAGCGAAACCGCTATTATCAATCCGCTGCGGACGCCCATCGCAAACATCAGGATGACAATCACTATAGCGACGCTCTCAACCAAATTGATAAAGAAAGTTCCCAACGCCTCAGAGACCTTCTCTGGCTGAAAAAACACTTTATTTACCTGGATACCTGCAGGATAGCGGGTTTTCTGCAACTCATCTATCTTTTTCTGCACGGCCTTTCCGACTTTTACGACATCCGAATTCGAAGTTGCGGCGATCAAAATACCGATAGAACGCTCCCCATCATAAAACAGCTCGCTGCGGGAAGGTTCTTCATAACCCTTTTCTACTGTCGCTATATCCTTGATTCTCAATTGGTCGCCCTCATGCCCCTGAAGTAGCATATCTCTGATGGACTGGACATCCTCGAGCTTACCCTCTGTACTGATTCTGATTCTGTGGTTTCCATGATCAAAATATCCAGAATAGGTAGTCGCATTCTGCCCTCTTAGAGTGGCTAAAACTTCAGCCGGCTTGACTCCCAAAGAGGCCATGACAGCCTGCTTAAGCTCCACATTGATGCACTCCTTGCGTTCACCATAGATATCAATACAATCAACTCCTTCAATAGCAAGAAGTTCACGCTTCGTCATCTCGGCCCATCGTCCTAATTCAGTATCGCCCATTCCGTCACCGCTCATGGCAAGGAACATTCCGTTAACGCTACTGAAGTCATCCTTCACCTGCGGAGTATAGCAACCGTTCGGAAGATTCGCCGCCGCATTGTTGACCTTACGTCTTAGCTGATCCCAATGCTGCTCTATCTCACCTTCGGGGACAGTACTTCTCAGTTCGACCTGAATAAAACTTACATCGTTGAACGAATAGCTCTCAACATGGAATATATCCGGCATTTTGCGGATTTCCTTCTCCAAAGGGTCGGTCACCTGAAGTTCTACCTGTGAAGCGCTTGCGCCTGGAAAGGCGGTTATAACCAACGCCTGTTTGACCTTTATCTCAGGATCTTCAAATTTGCTCATGTCGTATGCAGCGAACAAACCGCCTACAATCAACACAGCAATCAGGAAGTGTATGAGCTTTTTGTTGTCAAAAGCCCAAGAAGAAATATTCATCATAGCAAATCTCCTGAATTAGGTAACCTTTTGACAGTCTCACCCGGTTTCACATGGTGCACTCCGCTGCTGATTATTTCATCGCCCGCTTTGAGCATTCCGCTTTTCACGATGAAATCTCCGTTTGGCCTCAGCTCAGCCACTTCAATCTCGACAATCTCAGCTTTATTATCCACGCACACATATACATAGCTCTTTCCATCCTTACGGAAAACCGAACCGTTCGGTACACGCAAGAATTCTTCTCCCCTACTCGGCATATTCGCCTTTACAGTCGTAACCATTCCAGGAGTCACACCTTTGCTGTCAGTTGTAAATGAAAGCCTCACAGTAAACAGCTGATTCGCATTCGCAGCCGGTGAAACGCTTACGAGTTTCAAAGGAAACGTTTTCTCACCAACCGCACTGATGGTCGCATTGAAATCATAGGCAGAAGAAATCCTATTATGATCCGCTGCTGCCACATTTATCTCTATCTCAGGCTTTCCATTGCCGACAACAACGACGACGGGACGGCCTGCACCGACAATTTCGCCGGCTTCAGCTATTTTTCTGCTTATGCTTCCCGACATCGGAGCATAGAGCTTCGTATACGAAAGCTGCTGTCTGTGATTTTTGAGTTTTGCGGAAATCTGCTCCAAACCATAGAGTGCCTTTTCGTATTTGGATTTAGTAACCGCCTGATCTTCATAAAGAGCCATGACTCTCTCGGCCTCTCCTTTTATCTGCTTGTACTCGGCTTCGGTCGCCTCTAATTGCGTCTGATAATCAGTCGGATCGAGCGAAGCTATCAGCTGTCCCGCCGCAACAGCCTGACCCTCTTTTACGTAGAGTCTGTCCAGTTTACCACTTACACGAAATGAGAGCGCCGCCTCCTGAGAAGAGACGACCTTTCCCGTATAGACAGGAGCTGAAGAACCGTCTTCCGAAGTAACGATAGATGTTCTGACCAATTTTGGCGTCGCCTGTTCCACTTTTTTTTCACCGCATGCGCTCAGGCATACAAGAAATGCGATAAAAAACAGTAATCTTTTCATATCCGATATATGTTATTCGTAATGTTAACCCTGGGATCTTTGGGATATTGTCCCTGAAACGCCCGACAAAACCGCTACATATTTTGCGCCAAACTCGGCTCGTCTTCCGACTTTCAGAATATATCCGACCTACGATATATGATCTTATCTATATGCGCTTTATCAGAGTTCCTTAAGTTTCTCTATAAGAGTCATATCAGCGGGAAGCCAACTTACGCTGTCAAGCAGTTCCGCCGAGAGCCATTTGGCCGCTTCGTGCTCTTTAAGTTCTATATGTTCGTGTGCCAAAGTGCATAGAAAACAGTGAAGTGTTATATGAAAATCCGGATAATCGTATTCGATAGTGTCAATCTTGGAAACTATCTTGATCTTAGCGTCAAGTTCCTCCATAATCTCCCTGCGCAAAGCATCCTCCGCTGATTCGCCCGTCTCTATTTTGCCTCCGGGAAACTCCCAATAGTCCTTGAATTCTCCATACCCCCGTTGGGTGGCGAAGATTTTATCTCCTCTTTTTATCACTGCCGCCACAACCTCAATATTCTTCATAATCCAATGATTTTCAACAGATCTTATTTTATACTTCGTCATATATTCGCTGCGCCTCTGCATAGCCCAAGCAAGCTTGGCTCTGCGTTCGGCTTGCAGAATATTTGATATTTATGTCGTATGAACAAACTTCCGCTAACCGACAGTTACCTTCAATGCGCCCCCAATGCCATACTCCGCAAAACTCGCATCCTCATAAGCACATGATTTATAGCACCTTTTAAGTTCCGCAATCAATGCGTTACGAAGTACGCCATCGCCCTTCCCATGCACGAAGACTATCTTTTTACCCTTCTGCCTTTTATGTGCGTCCATTACTCTGCGAAATTCACAAAGCTGATATTCAAGAGCTTCAGTAGCCTTGATATTTTTCAGATGTTGCAACGCTTCAATGTGAAGGTCCACTTTCAGCGGACGTGACAACGAGGATGCGCCTGTCTTCACTGCCGCCTTAGGTCTTTTACAATCCGCCTCTTTTACGTAGAAACCTCCGCCAGCGAAGTAATCCGCTGCGGTAGCATTACTCCCGTCTGGCAAAACAATATGTCCGTTCGTCTCTTTCATCACTCCAAATTTATGTTTTTTCCCGCAGATAAACTCCACATAATAACACAACAGGGGCAAGAATGAGTGACAATCCGCAAGGCGCAAAACCCGGATGTATTTAATAATGATTCTATGTGGAATAAGATTTTACGGAATCGGCAAATCATTGACACAACCTGTCAAATCAGGGATATACCTTTGCATTGTCAATTAGAGAAAAGGAGACCCAAAGCACAACTCCAAAGGGAGGAATACGAAACTCAACTAATTGATTGACAAGAATATAGAATAATAACTA
>CAMGTS010000066.1 GCA_946062035.1 uncultured Bacteroidales bacterium | reverse complement strand
TGTGAACTTCCCCTTTTTAGGACAGTCTGTAATTAGACTGATTATTTGATTTTTTGTTCGTTTTCCTATTATGTTGCAGTTCCTGATTGATTTCTGATAGGCCACCATTTGCGTGAGCCGGAGAGGTATGCAAGGCTGCCCGCAGGGCACTTGTCTTGGCCTTGCGGAGCTCGTAGGCGGAGCTACCTTTGCTTATCTGAACATCAATCATTTTCTGTTTCTTTCTGGGCCCTGAACTTCATCGGAGGTATGTTTCCCAATGTTTCATGAGGCCTCTCGTTGTTGTAATAATACATCCATTCGTCCGTCATCTCTCGCACTTCTCCTATCGTCCGGAAGATGTATGCGTCAAGTATCGCTCTTCTATATGTTCCGTTGAACCTTTCGATGTAACTGTTCTGGGTCGGACATCCGGGCTGAGTATATAAGATCCGTATATCGTTCCCTTTGCACCATTCCTGGAACTCCTTTGCTATGAACTCAGGACCGTTGTCACATCTTAAGTTTTTCGGTTTGCCATTCAGCCATATCACTTTCTCCAACGTCTTTATCACCCGTTGTGCTGGGAACGACATTGATACTTCCTGCGCAACTGCAACTCTGTCACTGTCATCAATCACATTGAGAACCCTGAACTTCCTTCCACATTCCAGAACATCACTTACAAAGTCTATTGACCATGTCGTATTCGGTTCCATGGGCTGTTCCAGCGGATTCTTCACTCTTGCCGGCAGCCGTTTCTTCAGCCTCACCCTTTTGTCATAGTGCATCTTCTTGTATACTCGATACACCTTCTTATGGTTCCAGGGCTTTCCCCACGAACGTATTATCTCAAAGATCTTCCGGAACCCTTCTCCGTATTTGGCTGCTTCCCTGATGGCTTCTTCAACTTCACTGTCGTCTTTCGTACTTTCGTAGTAGAAGAACGACCTGTGGATATCCATCATCCTGCACGCCCGAGAGATGCTTACATCGTATTCTTCCGCTATCTCATTCGCAAGTTCCTTCTTAACCTCGGGCTCTAGAGTTTTTTTTCAATGACCTCCTTCAATATCCGGTTGTCGAGCGCCAGATCGGCGTACATCTGCTTCAACTTCCGGTTCTCTTCCTCCAACTCTTTCAACCGTTTCACCTGGCTGACTTCCATCCCGCTGTACTTCGATTTCCAGTTGTACAATGTCGCTCTGGATATCCCATGATCCCTTGCAACTGTTTCGGCATCAATGCCGCTTTCCAATTCCTGAACGGCTTTCACCATCTCAGTTTCGCTGTGAATTGTCTTCTTCATTTCGTTCTTCGTTAAACAAAGTTAAACACTTTTGTCTAATTCAGAACTGTCCTACTTATAGGGAAGGGTACATCCAAGACATGACATTCTAATAACGTTATTAGTAATAATATTATTACTAATAACGTTATTACCTATCTTTGCAAATAGAGAATAACAAGTTGAAGATTATGGAGAACAAACCTTTTATATTCGGGGTTGCGACTTCGGGCGATAACTTTACTGACCGGGAGAAAGAAACGGAACGCCTGTTGTTGAATTTCCGGCACGGCGTGAATACGGTGCTGATTTCTCCTCGCCGCTGGGGTAAGACTTCTTTGGTGCAGAAAGCGTCTCGCCTGGCACAATCCGACAAACTGAAGATTGTTTATCTCGATATTTTTTCGTGTCGTAGCGAACGGGATTTTTACGATGCCTTTGCGTCCGCCGTTCTCAAACAGACTTCTTCGAAGGTAGATGAATGGCTGGAGAATATCAAATTATTTCTTTCTCGTATCAGCCCCAAAATCTCGGTAGGGCCGGACCCAATGACGGATTTCTCCATATCGCTTGAATTGAATCCCAAGATTAGTGACATCAACGAAATCCTGCAACTCCCCGAAAAGGTAGCGCAGAAAAAAGGCTATAATATCGTAGTCTGCATCGACGACTTCCAGCAGATCGCCGAGTTCAAGGATTCCAAGACATTTCAGAAGCGGCTACGTTCCGTATGGCAGTTGCAGAAATCGGTCTCATATTGTTTATTCGGAAGCAAGAAACATTTGATGAACGAACTGTTCGAGAAAAAGAGCCTACCGTTTTACAAGTTCGGTGATGCCATTTATTTGCAGAAGATAGGAACGGGGGATTGGATCGAATACATCTGCGGACGTTTCGAGGCCACGGGCAAACACATCTCGAAAGAACTGGCAGAAAAGATTTGCCAAAGGGTAGACAATCATTCTTCGTATGTGCAGCAGTTGGCATGGCTGGTATGGGTTCATACGGACCAGATTGCTACTGAACAGGATTTTGAGTCAGCATATCAGGATATTATCGACCAGAACACGCCGCTATTCGAGAAGCAGACCGAGAGCCTTACGACCTATCAGATGAATTTCCTGCGAGCCATTTTAGACGGGATTCATAGTGAATTTACCACGCAGGAGGTTTTGCATAAATACCAGCTCGGCTCATCGGCTAATGTCAGCATCGTAAAACGAGCGTTGGTCAAGAAAGAACTTATCGATATTGAAAAGCGTCAGGCTATAATTCCCGATCCTGTAATGGCGCTTTGGCTGAAAAGGGAATTAGGGGTATAATCCCTAATCACGTAGAATAAATCAAGCGCCTGGTCTGAAGTCAGAAGCTGTCCTTTGCAAAAAAATAGGGTGACTTAAAAGTCACCCTATTTTTGAATCATATCTCAAAGACTATTCAGTCTCCTGATTTTCAGTGGATTCCTCGGATAACTCCGCCTGAGCCATCATCATCTTGTTGTACTCTTCAGCTGTGGTTACGACAATCTTGTCGAAATCTCTCTGACCTGTACCGGCTGGAATCTGGCGACCGCAGATGACGTTCTCTTTCAAGCCCTCAAGGAAGTCAACCTTGCCGTAGATCGCTGCCTCTGAGAGAACCTGTGCGGTCTCCTGGAATGAAGCGGCACTGATGAAGCTGTTGGCCTTAAGGGCGGCTCTTGCAATACCCTGGAGTATCTGGTTGGCTGTCGCAGGGACAGCGTCACGAGCCTCAACGAGGTTGAGAGCCTGTCTCTTAAGAAGAGAGTTCTCCTCTTTGAGTCTTCTGACAGTGATAATCTGTCCAGGTTTAAGCTCTTGAGAATCACCTGCATCCAAAACAACTTTCTTGTCCCAAAGGTCATTGTTCTGTCTGAAGAACTCCTGACGGTCTACAAGCTGCTCAGGGAGGAAGCGTGTATCTCCCGGATCTACAACCTGAACCTTGCGCATCATCTGTCTTACGATGACCTCAAAGTGCTTGTCGTTGATCTTAACGCCCTGCATTCTGTAGACTGCCTGAACCTCATTTACGATATACTCCTGAACCTTAGTAGGGCCGAGGATATTGAGGATATCTGATGGAGCTATCGCACCGTCTGAAAGCGGGTCTCCTGCTCTTACGTAATCATCTTCCTGTACAAGAATCTGTTTTGTAAGTGGTACGAGATAGTGCTTTTCATCGCCGCTCTTCGCCCTGATGATGATCTCTCTGTTACCTCTCTTGATCTTACCGATGACAACGCTACCGTTGATCTCAGCGACAATAGCAGGGTTGGATGGGTTACGTGCCTCAAAGAGTTCGGTAACTCGAGGAAGACCTCCGGTGATATCTCCGGCCTTTGAATTGGCCGCTCTCGGAATCTTCACGAGGGTATCTCCGGCCTTGATCTTCTGGCCTTCGTTCACCATTATATGTGCGCCTACAGGCAGGTTGTAGGTCTTCAGGTCATTGCCGTCTGCGTCAATGATCCTGATAGCAGGGTTCTTGTTCTTGTCTTTTGACTCGATAACAACCTTGTCGCTATGACCTGAGAATTCATCTATAGCCTCGCTCTTGTAGGTCTCGTTCTCTACGAGCGTATCGTAGGCGACTGTACCGTCTACATCGGCAAGGGTAAGAGCGTTATATGCATCCCATTCGCAGATCTTGTCGTTCTTCTTGACTTTTTCGCCATCCTTGAAGTAAAGTATTGAACCATAAGGGATTCTATACTCTGACAATGTGATGCCGGTATTTCCGTCAATGATTCTCAACTCTGTAGCACGTCCGATAACGACTGTCTGGGCTGAACCGTCTTCGCTCTTCTTGTCGATGGTCCTTAGCTCCTCAAAGTGAAGAATACCATCATACTTGGATACGATTTCGTTTTCAGCGACAGATGCGGAAGCGGTACCACCGGCGTGGAATGTACGAAGTGTAAGCTGTGTACCAGGCTCACCGATAGACTGTGCGGCGATTACGCCGACAACCTCACCTTTCTCTACCATCTTGTTGCGGGCAAGGTTGCGTCCGTAACATTTTGCGCAGACACCCTTCTTGCTTTCGCAAGTAAGTACGGATCTGATTTCAACTGCCTCGATAGGGAGTTTCTGGATTGTCTCCGCAATCTCCTCAGTAATCTCTTCTCCAGCACCGATGATTTTCTCACCGTTAAGAGGGTTGTATATATCGTGGACAGTCGTTCTACCGAGAATTCTGTCGTAAAGTGTCTCTACAACCTCATCCTTATTCTTGATTTCAGTCGCGATAAGACCTCTGAGAGTACCGCAGTCTTCCTCTGTAACTATCACATCGTGAGATACATCGACAAGACGTCTTGTCAGATAACCTGCGTCGGCTGTCTTCAAGGCGGTATCCGCCAAACCTTTACGTGCACCGTGTGTTGAGATGAAGTACTCAAGGACAGAAAGACCCTCCTTGAAGTTCGCGAGAATAGGGTTCTCGATAATCTCGTTACCACCTGTAGCGCCTGATTTCTGAGGCTTGGCCATCAAACCTCTCATACCGCAAAGCTGTCTGATCTGCTCCTTAGAACCACGGGCTCCTGAGTCAAGCATCATCCATACAGGGTTGAATCCGTTGTTGTCGCTTGAAATCTCTTTCACCACAGCAGTTGACAATGCGTTGTTGACCGCAGTCCAGATATCGATAATCTGGTTGTAACGCTCATTGTTGGTGATAAGACCGGCATCGAAGTTCGCCTTGATAGCATCAGCCTCTTTGAAGCCTTCGCTGATAAGTTTGGCCTTATCCTTAGGTACGATAACGTTTCCGAGGTTAAATGAAAGGCCTCCTCTGAACGCCATCTGGTATCCCATGTGCTTGATATCATCAAGGAATTCTGTCGTTCTGCGGACTCCGCACTTCTTGATAACCACGCTGATAATGTCTCTCAACGATTTCTTGTTGATCAAGCTGTTGAGATAACCGACCTCTTTAGGTACAACCTGATTGAAGAGGACTCTACCTGTCGTAGTCTCGATAATCTCATATCCCTTTGACAAATCGCAGAAATCCTTCGGCTCCCTTACATGTATCTTGGCGTGAATGTCGAGCATCTTCTCGTTGTAGGCGATGATAACCTCCTCCGGCGAGTAGAAATAACGGCCTTCTCCCTTGACACCATCTCTTTGTTTTGTAATATAGTACAGACCGAGAACCATATCCTGTGAAGGAACTGTGATAGGCGCACCGTTGGCAGGGTTCAAGATGTTGTGTGAACCGAGCATAAGTATCTGAGCCTCAAGCACTGCTGCATTGCCGAGCGGCAAGTGGATAGCCATCTGGTCACCATCGAAGTCAGCGTTGAACGCCGTACAAGCGAGTGGGTGCAACTGAATAGCCTTACCCTCGATCAATTTAGGCTGGAATGCCTGAATACCAAGACGGTGCAAGGTAGGAGCACGGTTGAGAAGCACCGGATGCCCCTTCATGACGTTCTCCAGAATATCCCAGATTACAGGATCTTTTCTGTCGACCATCTTCTTTGCGCTCTTGACGGTCTTTACGACTCCTCTTTCAAGAAGCTTTCTGATAATGAATGGTTTATATAGCTCAGACGCAATGAATTTCGGAAGACCGCACTCGTGCATCTTAAGCTCAGGACCAACGACGATTACAGAACGTGCGGAATAGTCGACTCTCTTTCCGAGCAAGTTCTGACGGAAACGTCCCTGCTTGCCTTTGAGTGAGTCAGACAATGATTTCAATGCTCTGTTTGCGTCACCCTTGATCGTATTTGACTTCTTAGAGTTGTCGAACAACGAATCGACAGCCTCCTGCAACATTCTTTTTTCATTTCTCAAGATAACCTCAGGAGCCTTGATCTCGATAAGTTTCTTAAGACGGTTGTTTCTGATGATGACTCTTCTGTAGAGGTCATTGAGATCTGATGTCGCGAAACGTCCTCCATCAAGTGGAACAAGAGGTCTCAAATCCGGCGGGATTACCGGAATGACCTTCATGATCATCCACTCAGGTCTGTTGATACCTTTTGAATCCCTGAACGCCTCAATTACGCTAAGTCTCTTGAGAGACTCAGCCTTTCTCTGCTGTGAAGTCTCTGTCTCAAGGCTGTGTCTGAGTGAGTATGAAAGCTCATCCAAATCCAACTGAGCCAACAGTTTGTAGAGTGCGCTCGCACCCATCTCAGCGATAAACTTATTAGGGTCATCGTCTGTGAGCATCTGGTTCTCTTTCGGAAGAGTCTCCAAAATCGCCAAGTACTCATCCTCCGTGAGAAGATCCAACTTCTTCACGCCGTTCTCAGCGGCAGCACCCGGCTGGATTACTACATATCTTTCATAATATATAATAGTATCCAACTGTTTTGCCTTGATACCCAAGAGTGAACCGATCTTGTTCGGTGTAGAGCGGAAGTACCAGATATGCGCTACAGGGACTGTCAAAGTGATGTGTCCCATTCTCTCCCTGCGGACCTTCTTCTCTGTAACTTCAACGCCGCAACGGTCGCAGACGATACCGCGATAGCGGATTCTCTTGTATTTTCCGCAAGAGCACTCATAATCCTTGGTCGGACCGAAAATTCTCTCGCAGAAAAGACCATCCCTCTCAGGCTTGTATGTACGATAGTTAACAGTTTCAGGCTTCAGAACCTCACCATAGGATCTCTCTAAAATCTCCTCAGGAGATGCAAGTCCTATGGTAATTTTGCTGAAATTACTCTTAACTT
>CAMGTS010000065.1 GCA_946062035.1 uncultured Bacteroidales bacterium | reverse complement strand
CATTCTATTTCCAAACCGCGCTTTTCCATCCCCCTGAACCATGTCATCTGGCGTTTCGCGAACTGGTGTATCGCAATCGCAAGATGCTCTTTCATATAATCGTAATCAAACAGCCCCTGAAGATACTGCGTTACAAATTTGTATTCTAATCCGTAATAAATCAAATCTTCGGGTGCGATTCCTTTATCGAGCAAAGCCCTTACCTCCTCTATCATCCCGCTTTGCAATCTGAGACTGAGCCGTTTGTCTATTCTTCCATTGCGAAGATTTCTTTCAGGATTCAGGCCGATTATCTTGAACCTTTTAGGGACAAGCCCCGCTTCTGTTGCAGGGATTGTCTCCACATCGTTCTGCGCCATGGCGATTTCTATAGCCCTTATAGCTCGCTTTTTTGTATCAAAATCGGTGTCGTTGTGAGGTCTTTCCCCTTTATCCGCTTTTATTTTTATCAGCATCTCTTTCAGCTCGTCAAGGCTCTTATCCTCCAACTCTAAACGCAATGCGGCATTAGGCTGAACCTCTTTCAAAACATAATCCTTGCAGACCGCCTCGATATACAGGCCGCTCCCCCCGCATAAGATGGGAAATGCGCCACGGGAAACTATGTCAGCGTATACTTTTTTGAAGTCCTGCTTGTATCGGAACAGGTTGTACTTTTCACCGGCCTCGGCGATATCAATCAGATGATATTTTATGTCTCCGTATTCTTCTAAATCCTTGCCTGTTCCGATTGACATACCTCTGTAGACCTGTCTCGAATCCGCTGAAATTATCTCAGCATCGGTAAATTTGGGAGAGCCGTCTGGCTTCTTCAAGCCACGGATGAGCTTTGCGGCTTCGACTGCAAACGAGGTTTTTCCGCAGGCGGTCGGGCCGACGATACAAAGCATATCGCAGTCTGTCCAGCTTTCGGAAAAATATGTTTGCGCTACACTCATAAAGTTTAAACACCTCATGCAAAGGTAGAAAATACCAAGAAATAGCGATTGTCCGGTCCGGCTTACAGAACTACATTCGCAATGTCAAAAGCATCAGAATTTTGCGATGCCATTTTGTTAATTGTTGTTAAGGTAAAAGGGGGACACGGCCGTAATGCGCCCCCTTTTTCATTTATAACACTGTGAGCCTAAAGAAGCTTCATGCGTATTCCAAGCATCAAAGTCCTGCCCCGAAGCCTGTACTCGCTCATATATCTGGTTATGCCATTATCGGTAATACGGCGATAAGAGTCTTTGTCAAGCAAGTTCGAGCATTTTAGCGAAAGCGTAACGGCACCGACGTAATACTCCAATTCACAGTTAAGGAAGACATTGTTCCTGCCCGTCGGGAAATAGTTGTTATATGAATACTGTACTGACGGCATAAGTTTCACCTTGGCGCAAGGCCATAGAAGGAGTGATGAAGAGTTCGTGAAAGTTCTGTAGGTTACGCCGTTTTCCTTACCATCCGTATATGGTCTGGAGAGGGTAAAATAGTTGGATGTATCAAAAGAAAGCCATTTGGTGAACGCCGCCACATACGACAGGTTCGCCTGCAGAAAATCAGTGCGCCCCTCATGCATATTATCTCCCACGATATATTCGTTTCGGGAAGTGCCGAGTCTTAGGGACTGGCTGATCTTCGAATTCCACAGAAAAAAGCCCTTAGACATTGTCTCATTAATCTGCCACGAACGAGCGTCAGTAGCATCAGGGAGCATTATATAGTTGATCACATCTCCGGAAAAGTCATACCCTGTATTTAGGGGTTATGGCACTTATACTATTTATGGAAGTGTGCCTGTTCCAGTTTCTGCCCCTCCACAAGATCCATTGTCATAGCATCTACCCTGTTTTTGACAAGAACCATTTCTTTTACAAGTTCCATTTTTTGAGCAGGTTCCATTTTTCGAACAAGTTCCATTTTCAGAACATACATCATTGTCAGAATCAGATGTTAATTCTGCTGCACCAAGAACCGCAAAACCTCCGGTCAGTTTGCCCATTGCATCATGTGTCAATGGGGCGACATTTTTCGAAATGTCCGAGATTTTCAATTTGTTCATCTTTTTGTTTTTTATTGTTAATAATATGGATGGATTTTTCGCAAATTCTATTTGCCGGATTTCCATCTTACTTCATTGATATTCAATGTTTTCTTACCCATAAAATTGTTGAATTTATATACTATTGAGGCACCGATAGCAGTTACGTTCCACAAGACTGTTCCCACATAGTCAACACCATTTATTGTTGAAGTCGTCGTTATTGTCTTACTATGGACAATACCGTCTCCCATCAGTGTCAACCGCCAGTTTTTTCCGATGTTTTTCGAAACGCTAAGCCCGCTATTCCACAAAGCCGAAGTTTTCAAAGAGGAGGTTCTACTTGGCGATGAATAACTTCCGTTAACTTCGATTTTCCATGATTTAGGAAGGTGGTACGTCAAAGACGCACTGCAATCCGCCAACCAAAAACGCTCGGTTCGTTCTTCGTTTTTTATATCCGAATATGCTCCGGAGGCAGAGATGGATGTAGAGATCTTATTCTTTACAATCCACAAATTTGACATATAAAAAGCCTGGAACTCCTTCCGCAACCCATCGGGCAGCTCTACTTTTTTGATATAATCGCCCTCCCTAAGATAGACATCTTCAGAAGCATCCTTTGTCCATGAATACTTCAGTCCGAACGTATGCGCATTAGCAAAAGTCTGAGAAAGAGATATATCGTTGGAATATGCAGGTCTGACAAATGGTGAAGAGCCAGTCTCCTCTATTATAAACTCACCTTCTTGCGACACAAATGGCGCATAATACGACATTTTAGACGAGATATGGATTTGTCATACGAGAGGCTCACGCTGTAATTATCGCCATTATAGGAGAGGTCTACCGTAGGAAAAACGTCATTGTCCCATATATTCTTGAATTTTAAAGGACTCTCCACATCTGTCATTTTTGTAAAATTATGTTCATATCGCAAACCGACCGTGAGTTCAAGAAACGACAAGGGCGTAAAGAATTCTGTATATGCACCAAATGTGTGTTCTTTAAACTTGAATTTATCGATATTGCCGGAAAAAGGAATATCGTATTTTCTATATGAATCGACGGACAAATAATCTGCACCGATTTTCAATTCTGCGTCATCTGTCAGACAAAGGTTAAGATTAGACTGCAAGCCGTAATTAAGGTAATTGTCATTATATGAAGTACCTATCGCATTAGCCATGTCTTTGTATTTTTCGGAATGTTTGTTTTTGTCGGAAAGAACATCCGCCTTAAGATTCCATGTAGATTTTCTTTTGCCGAAAAAGTATCTATAGTTTATAAACAAATCCTCACGGTTTTTACCCATAGTGTTCTTTTTGTTGAAAGGGCTTGCAACATCACCATAATACTTGAAAGCTGTCTTATAATCAGGTTTATATAAAATATTAGCCCCCACTCCTACAGCATGAGCGGCATCTATGTCATAAAAAAGACTATAATCAAACATCAACGGCCACTCGTCACGATCCGACTTGGACATCTCCTTTTTTCCGCTGTATTTATTTTCCGCCGTTTTTTCTTCCGCAATTTTTGTAAGACTAACATAGGCAAGAGACGACCATTTTTTGTCAAAGTAGCCCAAAGAACCACCAAGAGTATTACTTAAGGTTCCGTTTTTGTAATTAAGTGACGGAGACAATAAGACTTGCCCGGAATACCTCGGATCGGCCGTTTTACGAAGAGTAATATATATTGCGGTCGGTGCGCCTGATGCACGTGCCGCCGCACTCTTTGACGCTCTCGCCGAAAGTTCTTCTATGCTTTCCGTAGGAATCGATGAGAGATACCGTAGCAACTCATCGTTACTCATCTTCATTTCACGCCCGTTGATATAAATCGCAGCACGGCCTCCATTCACCGATGTACCTCTTATTCCCGGAAGCTCGTTCATGAACGACAGTACAGACCTGTCTTCCGCCAACGGGTTGCCCCGCACCTTCACGGTAAAGCCGGCACCCCTGCGCCTGATGAAGTCGCCGTACACCTTTACTTCCGACAACTTGTTGCTGCTTGCCGTCAGTTTATAACGGAGAGTCGTATCCGTTTTAATGACGACTTCAACCACCAGGTCCTTGTATGAAAGATGTGTTATACCCATACTATAGCCGCCGACAGGAAGTCTGACCGAAAAACTACCCTGAGCGTCTGACGATGTGTAAACGGTTCCGAGAGAGCCTTTGCCTCCGAAGATGATGTTCGCATCTTGAACGGGCATACCCAATGAATCCGTAAGGACTCCCGACACATTACATGGGGCGGAGCCGTTCTGACCGAAAGCGGACAAGCAAGAAAACAGCGTAATGTAAACGCAAAGGAAAAAAGATCTGGGAGGTTTCATAGTCCAAGGTTTTTACCGATGGACACACCTTTACGATAAGACTGTTATGTATGGGCGGACTCCAAAAAAATCATACTACAGAAAGGACCCAAAGACGAGCCGCCCTAAAAATTCGCAGCATATAGCACCGATGCATCGCATCTTTTCCATGTAAAAATATAGAAAAATATACGAAAAATCAAAATAATCTGTAATATCTTCGAAAAAATCTATAAAAAAGCGATTATAAAGCACCTTTAATTAGAAACAATCCTTGCGTCATTTCTGTCTGCCACGATTAACCCATATTTTTTCAGGCGAATTCTCAAGAGTCGCTACTCTTTTCGGAACGAATACTGCCAAGAAACGCACATTTATCCGAACGAAAAACGGGGGATATGCTGCAAAAAATATTGCTATCTTTGCCCGAAATTCCGGAAAGGGTATGAACAGAGAAGAAATAGACGCATTATTGCAAAAGATCGAGGCTTTCAAAGCTAAAAGCCTGCAGGAAGTCGAAGAGGTCAGAATCAAATTGCTCGGCAAAAAAGGCGAGATAACCAAGATGTTTGAGGAATTCCGCAATGTCTTGCCGGAGCAGAAGAGGGAATTCGGGCAGAAGCTCAATGTCCTCAAAACCAAAGCGGCGGAAAAGATAGAAGCATTGCGCGAATCTTTTGCAGAAGCGGCTGATTCAGACAATAAGACCGATTTTACCAAACCGGGCGACAGGTTTGAACTTGGCACACGCCACCCTATTTCTTTAGTGAGGGAAGAGATTCTCAACATCTTCGGAAAATTCGGATTCGCAGTTGCGGAAGGCCCTGAAATCGAGGATGATTGGCATGTATTTACAGCCCTTAATTTCCCTCCGGAGCACCCTGCACGCGATATGCAGGACACCTTCTTCATCAATCCTTCAGCCGATGATCCTATTCTGCTCAGGACTCACACCAGTTCTGTTCAGGTCAGAACTATGGAGCGTCAGAAACCGCCTATCAGGGTTGTTTGTCCGGGAAGGGTTTTCAGAAACGAAGCCATCTCCGCCCGTGCCCACTGCATCTTCCACCAGGTCGAAGGTCTGTATATCGACAAAAACGTCTCATTCGCGGACCTGAAACAGGCGATCCTGCTCTTTGTACAAGAGATGTTCGGCCCGGATACCAAAATCCGTATGAGACCGTCATATTTCCCGTTCACAGAGCCATCTACAGAGGTTGACATCAGCTGCAACATCTGCGGCGGCAAGGGTTGCAATATTTGCAAGGGGACAGGCTGGCTCGAAATCATGGGTGCCGGCATGGTTGACCCTAACGTTTTGGAAGCGAGCGGAATAGACAGCAAAGAGTATAGCGGATTCGCATTCGGAATGGGAATTGAGCGTATAGCGATGCTCAAATGGCAGGTAAACGACCTCCGTCACTATTTCGAAAACGACGTAAGATTCCTCAACGAGTTCAAGAGCGTGATCTAACCTTAGTCACCTGCAAGGTGCGTTTTCCCATAAAATATGTATAATATTAATTTGCAATCCCAACTATCAGAAACTACCGAAGCAGCCATTTGTAGCAAGGCAGGATTTCTATCTTTTTAGTCTGTTCCGTCACAGTCTTTTCAGTGTATGCAGTTATCAATTTGAGATTGTCGCAGTGTGTGATTTCCGATGCACGTATAAGTCCGTTGATTTCCCTTCTGTATGTTTTTGGAGCCTCTATATCATACGACACTTGTATGATTTCCAAAACAGTAGAACGCCGGCATACAACAAAATCGGCTTCAAAAGAATTTTCTTTCAGATAATAAATATCATACCCCAAAGGATACCTGCGTTTGAGCTCGAGAAGCACCACAGTTTCCAACCTCCAGCCAAGATTTTCCCCGGCAAAAGCATCTTTTCTTGCATTCATAAAGGCCACATCAACAGCATAGCATTTGGAATTACGTATACGTTCTTTACTCTTTACCGAATACTTGTTGATCTGTATCAGCAGATATGCCTGATACAGATATGAGATATAATTCTGTACCGTGTGGTCGCTCTTGATATTGAAATCCTCTTGCAGAGTCGTATATACGACCTCACATGGAGCCACATTCATCATATGATTGGCAATCTTTATGAATGCGTCCTTATACCGTACTTTGAACCTCTGTATGATATCCCGTCCAATGATATTTTCAGCCAAATCATCAATATACTCTTCTGCGTCCTCCTCCCCATTTACTATTTCCGGGAAGCCACCTGACTGCAGGTATTCGTCAAACGCCCTCCGCAGCAATGCATCAGTTCTAGTTGTTGAATCCGACAGATCAACAGCCTTGATTTTACAGAACTCCTTGAAAGAAAACGGTAAAAGAGCAATATCATTATATCTTCCCGTAAGGTGCGTCGACAACTCCGAACTAAGAAGTTTTGCATTACTACCGGTAAGTATAACTTTCATTCCCTGACGAAGCATTCTGTTCACAAAATAATGCCAGCCGTCAATATTTTGGACCTCATCAAGAAACAGATGCGTAACATCACCATATATTTGATATAGGCAGCGCAAGACATCATTGAGCTCGTCCGACGTGAGCTTCGAGAGACGCTCATCATCAAAATTGGCATATGCATACGAAACTCCCGCTTTGCTTAAAGCATTATAGCACAATACGGACTTCCCGCTGCGTCTTACTCCAATGACGACCTGTGCCTTTTTGCTATTCATTTTTATTTCAGACTCCTCTTGTCTTTCACAAAAATGTTGTTCTGCAAATCGTTTAAGTTGCTATTTTTGGTCGCGCAAGAT
>CAMGTS010000064.1 GCA_946062035.1 uncultured Bacteroidales bacterium | reverse complement strand
CAATAAGTCATTCGTATCGCTCGGAGGGTTCGGAGGATATATTATCGTAGGGTTCGACCATAGCATAAAATGCGGAGAGACAGGTTACGACTTTTCTGTAATATCAAACGCTTTCTTCAACTCTTCTACAAATGAGGGCGGATCAAACGAACCTGGTATAATATACGTTATGCAGGATATCAACGGCAACGGGCTTCCTGACGACGAATGGTATGAATTAAAGGGCAGTGAGACAGGCAAAAGCGAGACACGGCAGGATTATGAAGTTACATATTACCGTCCCGCCGCTCCTAAGATGAGCGTCCAATGGAGAGACAACTATGGCAATACCGGAAGCGTCGACCATCTCCCGACAATGCACACTCAAGACTACTATTACCCTGCGTGGATCGGAGACGACTCATATACATTGCGAGGCACATGTCTGAAACACCGCACCACACAAAACCCTATTACAGGTCTGTGGGACAACTCACCATTCGATTGGGGATATGCCGACAATATGGGAAGCGACAGAGTCGGAAACGGCGATCCTACCGATCCCGATGCCAACCAGAACGGCTTTATTATCAAGAACGCAATGTATCAGGATTTTACGCAGGCAAGACTAAAATACGTTGATTTTATAAAAATCCAGACAGGCGTAAATTCAAAAGCCGGAATACTTGGTGAGGTTTCAACCGAGGTTTTAGGTGTCGTCGACCTGCATATTGAAAGATAGACATTATATTTTCTGACAGTCGGAATAATCGCTATATGATAACCACGAGGAGAATTGTTTTTGTGTTTTTAATTGCCCTGTCACTTGCCTCATGCATGAAAATAGAATACGGCAAGCAGGAGGACTTCAGCGTTTCGGGTGGTGGCTTGTTTATTACAAACGAGGGAAATTTCCAATATGGGAACGCTACCCTCAGCTACTATAATCCTGAAAGCAAAGAGGTACAGAATGAGGTGTTCTTCCGCTCTAACGGTATGAAATTGGGTGATGTCGCCCAGTCTATGACCATGTATGACGGCAAGGGTTGGGTTGTGGTTAACAATAGCCATGTGATATTCGCGATCGATCCGGAAACATTCAAGGAGGTCGGTCGTATCGTCAATCTTACATCTCCAAGGTACATTCATTTCGTCAGTCCCGAAAAAGCATACGTAACCCAGCTTTGGGACAACAGGATTTTTATCGTCAATCCTAAGACATTTGAGATTACCGGGCACATACAGATACCTGATATGACCATGGAGAGCGGCTCGACTGAGCAGATGGTCCAATACGGAAAGTACGTATTCTGTAATTGCTGGAGCTATCAGAATAGAATTCTCAAAATAGATTCAACTACAGATGAAGTAGTTGATGAACTTATCGTAGGCATTCAGCCGACCTCTTTGGCTTTGGACAAGTATTCCAAGCTATGGACCCTTACCGATGGCGGATATGAAGGATCACCTTACGGCTACGAAGCGCCATCGCTCTATTGCATTGATGCGGAGAGCTTTACTGTAGAGAAGCAATTCAGGTTCAAATTAGGTGATTCACCCGTCGAAATTCAGCTCAACGGGACAAGGGACACTCTATATTGGATTAAAGGGGATATATGGAAAATGGGGGTGAACGCCAACCGAATTCCAGTAAGACCGTTTATAGAGTCAAGAGGGACTATCTACTACGGCCTGACCACAGATCCGGTAAATAACGATGTTTATATTGCCGACGCTATTGATTATCAGCAACAGGGGAAGATTTACCGCTACAATTCAAGCGGTGTTTTAGTCGATGAGTTTTATGTCGGTGTAACTCCCGGGGCTTTTTGTTGGAAACGGGACGAATAAAGCCGTTGTCATAAAATTGAAGATCATGAAAAAGCTGTTGAATATCATCCTTATATCAGCGCTCATTACGGCAAGCATTCAAAATGCACACTCCCAAAGTCTTACGTCCAAGACCCATCAGTTGCGCGAAGTCACGGTCATAGCTGACAGACCGATGAAAGAGATCGGAGTCCAGAAGACAACTTTCGATTCTCTCGCACTAAAAGAAAATATCGCCCTCTCTATGGCTGATATACTGACTTTCAGATCATCAGTTTTCGTCAAGAGTTATGGGCGTGCGACACTCTCTACAGTAGCTTTCAGAGGAACATCTCCAAGCCACACACAGGTAACATGGAACGGGATGAAAATCAATAACCCGATGCTCGGAATGACGGATTTTTCAATGATTCCGTCCTACTTCATCGACAACGCCTCGCTTTTTCACGGAACTTCCTCTGTGAATGAAACCGGAGGAGGCCTTGGCGGACTTGTAAAGCTTGGCACGCAGCCTGATGTCGCAAAAGGATTCAACGCACAATATGTTCAGGGAATAGGCTCTTTCAACACATTCGACGAATTCGCAAGAGCGACCTACGGAGACAAACACTGGCACATATCTACTCGTGCCGTATATTCTTCATCTCCAAACGATTACAAATACACTAACCACGACAAGAAGATCAATATCTACGACGATGACAACAATATCATCGGACAGTACAGCCCAAAGGAGCGCAACCGCAGCGGCTCATTCAAGGATTTGCATATTCTTCAAGAGGTGTACTACAACAATCTGAAAGGAGACCGTTTCGGCCTGAACGCATGGTTCTTGAATTCCGACAGAGAGTTGCCGACGCTGACAACAGACTACGGTGATGAGAGAAAATTTGAAAACCGTCAGAGAGAGACCACTTTCAGAAGCGTGGCATCATGGGATCATACCGGAGAGAATTGGAAGACGGGAGTCAAAGGAGGATATGTCCATACTTGGATGGCATACGATTACAAAAGGGAGATCACATCCGGCAATTGGGCCACAATGACCCGTTCACGCAGCAAAATCAATACATTTTACGGGCAGATGGACGGTGAATATAATCCGTCAGAGCACTGGTTTTTCAGCTCATCGATTTCCGCTCACCAACACTTTGTGCGAAGTGAGGATAAGAACATCATTCTACAGAACGGAGACAAGGCCATCATCGGATATGACAAAGGCAGGATAGAGCTATCCGGCTCAGCCTCAGTAAAATGGCAACCTATAAAAAGATTCGGGATGTCAGTAGTCATAAGGCAGGAGATGTGCGGTACCAAATGGGCGCCGATAATCCCGGCGTTCTTTATGGACGGAGTAATCTCCCCAAAAGGCAATATCATGCTTAAAGCCTCTGTTTCACGCAATTACAGATTTCCTACACTCAATGACCTATATTTTCTTCCGGGGGGAAATCCCGACCTGAAAAACGAGAAGGGCTATACCTACGACTGCGGAATCTCTTTTGATACAGGCAAGAGCGACGCTTTCACTATCGGAGGAAGCGCCACATGGTTTGACAGCTATATCGACAACTGGATTATCTGGCTTCCCACGCCCAAAGGTTTTTTCTCTCCACGTAATGTGAAAGAGGTCCACGCATACGGAATTGAGGTCAAATCGGACCTGTCTCTGAAATTCGCGAAAGAGTGGCTTTTGGAAATGGACGGATCATACTCATGGACTCCGTCAATAAACGAAGGGGAAAAAATATCTCCTGCGGACCGCTCAGTCGGCAAGCAATTGCCTTACGTGCCGCGCCATTCAGCATCAGTCAACGGAAGAGTTTCGTGGAGAAGTTGGGCGTTCCAGTACAAATGGACCTTCTATTCAAAGCGTTACACGATGTCAAGCAACGACAATACACTTACGGGGAAGTTACCTGTCTACTACATGAACAATATTTCTATTGAAAAAGGACTCTCACTCAAAGTCGCCAATATCCAGCTCAAACTTGCGGTGAACAACCTTTTCAATGAAGATTATGTCTCTGTTCTTTCCCGCCCTATGCCGGGAACAAACTTTGAGTTCTTTATCGGAATCACACCGAAGTTCTGATCGCAGCCTAACGCATCATCTGGAGTTTGATGCCTGCGGAAAAGAATATTATATCGGATAATGCAAGACTCTTGTTGCCGCACTTTGCCATAATGTCCAGGTCATTTGCGGAAAACTCATAAAACAAGGATATGTTTCTGACCAGTCCGTTGCCTCTAAGATAATAGGTAAGTCTCTCTCCGACAAACACATGAGGTCTTGCACGAGATGTAAATCCATAATATTTCGCACCGGGATACCTATCTGGTTCACGAACCCAGAATTCCTCTCCGGAAATATAGTTGATATACATTCCGCAAGTAAGAGGTTCGAACGCCAAACTCTTGCCGCAACTGATGCTCCACGGGATATAATTCTGCTTTATGGTGAAAGTCATGTGGAATTTGTCAGAGTACCTTTTCGGAAGGAAGCCTATAAGGAAGTCTGTCTCCCATTGCCCTTTACGACCATAGTCCCAACCCGCACCGAAAGACATGAAACCCATACCTCCCGCATATTGCACTTTCGCATGGGTCGGAACAATATTTCTCCAACCAGGATATCTCAAATGCACCCTTCTGTCCAAATTGCGCAATCTGTTTTCATGAGGTTTATCCACAGGACTTCCGAATTGACCCGGCTGATGGTTCTCCGTTTGGATGTTCAACGAATCTTTCTGTCCGTGTGCATACACCGCATCTCCAGCAAGAACAGACAGCCCTATTGCCGCAAGAATGAAACAAGACCTGATTCGGGCGGCAACTCCTTGCTTAAAACTCGACTTTCTCCTCTTCATATCCATCCTCCGTTATGGTAAACAGCAAATAGCTTCTCTTTGCGACATTCTCACACTCATAGTAGATAACCCCGTCACCGAACAGATCATCTTCGTGATAGGTATGACCATGTCCGTTCACGCAAAACTGCAATCCCGGGAAAGCTTTGACATGGGCTTGAAACAATCTCGCCACCCCATTATCAAACTGTTCGGTATAAGGTTTGGCGTGCATGGCTATAACGCTCTTGGACGCATTTTCAGGAAAGTTCTCGAATTCGTCTTCTATAAATTCGAAATTAGGGACAGACTCGGTATGATCAAATTCCAGCGCATTGGTATTCAAGCATATAAACCTGACATCGCCCGCAGTAAAGGCAAAGTTGAAATCCCCGAACATCTCCTTGTATATAAACTGCCCCGTCGCAAGGCAGTCATGATTGCCTATAATCACGACATAAGGGACACGAAGCCTATTCAATATATCATGCTGCCTGACAAACTCATTCTTCATTCCAAAATCCGCAAGATCCCCCGTATGCATGACAAAGTCTATGTCGTTACGTCTATTGAGAGCTTTTACTGCCTCTTCCGTTTCATCGTACCAACGTTGCGTATCGCTTATCACGGCAAATTTAATTGTACGCTTTCCCGCACATGCGCTCTCTATACGCGCTATATTCAATCTGTTGACATCCTTCTCGCCATCATAACGTGTATCGTATGGGTGATACTCAACACACGATGTAGTCATAAACGCCACTGACAGTATCGCAAATAATGTTATAGAAAATTTCATTTTAAAAAACTCTTGACAATAGGCCTGTTCCCCCTCTTCATCTCATCATCCGACCGGGATCATGGCAAACATAATCAAAGAATATTCCATTTTGCCAAAATAAAAACCCGCCGCTCCTCTCCCAGTTTACCAAAAAGGAGGGTTGCCGCAATCTCTTGCGGCGACCCTCCGACCAATATTACGAATTAACAGGAGTTTCAGAATTCGGATGACGATATAACGCAACGCCATTTAATAAGAGCGTATATTTATTTTGACATCCGTCTAACGCAAAGATGCGACACCACGCCTCTAATAGGTTGCTAATCCATTAAATGAGATTAACAAACGATACACGCTGGATGAACAAAGAATAAAATCAGATTAACAACCAATCCAACTACCTGACACTAAGTAAGATTTCCTCTCTTACGAAATTCTCCGGGCGACATGCCCTTAGTTTTGGAAAACACACGGATAAAGCTCTGCGGGCTGTTGAATCCGGACTGATAAGCAATGTTCTTCACGCTATCCTGTGTTGTCTTGAGCAGATTTGAGGCATACTCTATACGCTTATCGTTGACATAATCATAGAAAGTCATACCTGCCTCGCGGTTAAAATAATTGCTCACATAAGTACGGTTGCTGCCTACCGCCGTCGCGACATCCGAAGCCTTGAGATTAGAGTTGAGGAATATCCGCTGTTCGTTGAAGAGCTTTTCAATCTCAAGTTGAAGCACCGATGCGTCAACATCCGGTACAGCGGATTGCATAACGGTTTCAGGGACATTCTCAAGCTCTTCCAATACAGACTCGTGTTTGTAAAGAAACCACCCTATTACCATCCAAAGCCCCATTGACAGAAGCATGAAAAGGAATTCGAGATCAATCTCCACCCATGAACCCATTACAACCCACAACGCAAGTTCTACATAAAAAGAATACAATATTATTTTCAGCCAATTAAGATTGATATTTTCCATGTACGAGAAACGCTCTTTCAGCTTTCTGTTGTATTTCGGAATATTCACAGCGACCCATATAAGACATAGCGTACCATATATCGCTGTACCTATAACCTGCAACAGGAAAATCCATCTTAATCCGGACACTATAAACGCCGTCGCACACAATACGAACGGTGTTTCCTGGATAATCATAGTCTTTAGCGACACGCTTCCAGGCCGGACAAGCTCCATCAGGATAAATGCGTACATAGGAACCGCAACAATATCCACTGCCGCCATAACATCCCAGTAATAATCAACAAGATACTTTCCGGTAAAGATGAATATGGCATCCTTCACGCACTGCAACGCCATCGTCACCATCAGCAAAGAGACGAGTTTCGACAGAACTCCACCCTTGCGCATAAAAAAAAGCCCCATCATTCCATAGAACATTGTGGCAATCCCCGTCAAGTATATAGAAAGTTCCTTCATCATAGTTTAAGCCGTTCGCCAAGCGTCATCTTGTCTCTACGAAATTAGGGATTTTTTCACTACCCGGCAATATTCGCATAATTTGAACCGGATAATTGTCCCGGTAATGTCACCGTCAGTTGTTTTGGGCCGCATTGCCTGATTTTGGGTTATAGGGCATAGTATAATCAATAAGCAAGATTAGATTTGTTTTTTCAGGAAATAGAGTTATATTTGCACTCCCAAAACCAATGGTGTCATAGCTCAGTTGGTAGAGCAAAGGACTGAAAATCCTTGTGTCCCC
>CAMGTS010000063.1 GCA_946062035.1 uncultured Bacteroidales bacterium | reverse complement strand
ATTGTTTAATTTTGCAAAATATGTCGAGTACTTTTCAGGCTCGTCAACATTCTTGAGAACCAGAATTCCACCTACCTGCGCCATAGCCTCCACAAGAAGAACACCAGGCATAACAGGCTCGTCAGGGAAGTGCCCCTGGAAGAAAAACTCATTGACTCCTATTGTCTTGATTCCCACGATATAGTCTTCTCCTATCTCGGTGATTCTGTCAACCATCAGGAACGGTGAACGGTGAGGAAGTAGCTTCTTGATCCCGTTCACATCATATACAGGTTTAGCGTTAGGGTCATAGTGAGGAATTTCCGCAAATCTCTTTTTGATTTCTCTCATCAACTCTGTATTGTCTGCCATATCTCAAAAATTTAATTATTTACCGAACTGTTTGATAGCCTCAGCACGCAATGCCCTTGAGACCACGCTGTTTATAGAGTGCCCGCTCTTGTATGCGATTACCTTTCCCTTGATAGGATATCCGACAAGGGCGATATCTCCAAGAACATCAAGAAGTTTATGCCTTGCGCATTCATTTGAGAATCTAAGCGAAGTATGGCTCAGATATCCCTCGGGAACTCTCTCCAATGTCTTGACATTGAACAGTTTTGCAAGCCTGTCAAGTTCCTCCTGCGGAACAGGATGCTCTACAATCACAAGAGCGTTATCCAAATCGCCACCTTTAATCAGGTTATTCTTGAACAGCGGCTCAAGCTCATGAAAAAAGACGAAAGTCCTGCACGGAGCTATGTCCTTGACAAAATCGGTCTCATCCTCCAGTCTTGCATATTGATTTCCGACGACTTTCGAATTGAAATCTATCATGACATCCACGGAGAAGTGATCATCCGGCATCACAACCATTTCAGAGCCATTTTCATTACGGCAAACGATCTTGTGATCCAACTCCAAGTACTTACGAGGCGCTGGCTGCTCCTGCAATCCGTCCGCAGAAAAAGCATCCGCATAGATCTTTGCGCTTCCGTCAAGTATAGGGACTTCCAATGAATCCAGTGTTATAAGGGCGTTATCGACATTCATGCCGAAAAGTGTACCCATAAGATGTTCGAGAGTAAGTATCTGAACTCCCTCTTTATCAAGCGTAGTACCTCTTGATGTGGCACTTACATAATCCACACTCGCCTCTACCAATGGAGCGGCCTCACCAAGATCAGAGCGTCTGAATTTTATTCCGAAATTCTCCGGAGCAGGCTCGACTGTCATCACGACCTTCTTGCCGGTATGAAGACCCTTCCCCTCAAAAGTGTATTTACGCTTTAAAGTATGCTGATTTATGTTCATTCGTAGGTTTAGTTTGTATCCGCATATAACGCAAAGCGCACCGAAGCGCACATCACACATATGCCGATGGCACAAATTTACTATAAAAAAGTTGAATACGGAAGAACCTCACCACGAATTTGGCCGACAGCACGGCCGACATCTTCCTACCTGCAGACCCGCAAAATCCCTATTTGTTTTTGGCGAGTTTCTTGAACATGGCGTAACTGCGCATATAGGTCATGTAATCTATGGCGGGAGTACCCATAAGTCCCTTCTTTCCTTGTTCCTCTGTTACAGAGCCTTGAATGCCAGCCTGAGCGGTACAGCGAGTACCGTCCGCAATGGTGATATGTCCTGCCACTCCAGTCTGACCGCCGAACATACAATTACGTCCGACTTTTGCTGATCCTGCGATTCCAGACTGAGCCGCAATGACAGTATTCTCGCCTATCTCTACATTGTGTGCGACCTGGATAAGATTATCGAGTTTCACGCCTTTTTTAACAAGCGTACAACCCATTGTCGCCCTGTCAATCACTGTATTAGAACCGATCTCGACATCATCCTCTACAACGACTATCCCAGTCTGAGGGATCTTCTTGTAATTGCCCTCTTTTGTCGGGGCGAAACCGAATCCGTCAGAGCCGATGACAACGTTGGCGTGGAGAATACAGTTATTGCCGATCTTACAGCCATCGTAAATCTTTACTCCAGGATAAAGGATAACATCGTCTCCGACAGTCACATCATTGCCTATATAAACCTGAGGGTAGATCTGGGTCCCTTTTCCTACGACACTTTTCCTGCCTACATACGAGAAGCGTCCCAAATAAGAGCCTTTACCCATCTTCGCTGAAAAAGACTTGTACGAAAACATCGCCCTACCGCTTTTCTTGCTCTTTTTGAGTGTGTTGAGCAAATCAAGCAGGGATGCTACGGCCGTATATGCGTCATCGACAACAATCAAGGTCGGTTTAATCTTCTCTTCAGGAACAAGGTTGCGGTTGATAATGACTATCCCAGCCTCGCTGCTGAACAAAAAGTTCCTGTACTTAGGATTAGCAAGAAAACATATATTGTTTGGCTTCCCACTCTCGATCTTCGCGACTCCACTGACCTTGACATTCGGATCGCCTATTATCTCACCGTTAAAGTGTTGCGCGATTACTTCTGCCGATACTTCCATAAACTGATGTTTTAAAAACCTTTAAACTATTCTCATTGTCATCCTATCACCACACAAGCCACCCCCTCCTTACTGACATTTGCGCAAATATAGCGAAAGTCGAGAGCTGAAAAAAGTCCCTGCATTTTTCTGCCGAGACTGAAGCTATATATGCCGTAGGCTCAAATATAGCGAAAGTCGAGAGCTGAAAAAATTCCCGACAATTTTTCAGCCGAGAGCTATAATTTGGATTTCTATCGGAGAATACATACATTTGCAGCGATAAGATGAGTGAGTAAGGGAGCCGCATGGTTCCCTTCTTTTATGTTCTCTTATCACATGTCAAACAGGATAAACAAATAACAAATTAATCATAAAACAATGGAGGGTTTCAACTTAGCACCTTTTTTTGCTGAATTCAAAGAGCGTAAGGGTATTGACAGAGCGACTCTTATGAGCGTTCTGGAGGATATTTTCAAGACTCAGCTCGCAAAGACCTACGGCACGGCTGACAACTGTGATATTATTATAAACATAGACAAGGGAGACTTGCAGATTTTCCGCAACTTAGAGATTGTGGATGAAGTGACGGACCCTAATTTACAGATTTCGAAGAAAGAACTTGACCTTATAGATCCGGATAACGATTATGAAATCGGAGAGGAGTACGCAGAGGAGATCCCTATGGAGAAGTTCGGAAGAAGAGCTATCCTCAATCTTAAACAGAATCTCAACGGCCGTATCATGGATATAGATAAAGCCAATTTGTTCAACTACTATAAAGATAAAGTCGGAGAAATAATCGTAGGAGAGGTTTATCAGGTGTGGAAAAAAGAGATTCTTGTCCGCGATGAGGCTGACAATGAGCTTGTCCTCCCGAAAAGCGAGCAGATTCCTTCAGACTTTTTCCGCAAAGGTGACAATGTAAAGGCCGTGGTCGCAAGAGTGGAGATGAAAAACAACACTCCTTCCATCGTCCTATCGAGAACGGCTAACGTTTTCCTTGAAAGATTGTTCGAGCAGGAAGTTCCTGAGATTTTCGACGGACTTATCACTATCAAGAAGATTGTCCGCATACCAGGTGAAAGAGCGAAGGTAGCGGTTGAGTCATACGACGACAGAATCGATCCGGTAGGAGCTTGTGTCGGAGTAAAAGGTTCGAGAATCCATGGCATAGTCAGAGAGTTGAGAAACGAAAACATCGATGTAATAAGCTGGACTACAAACACTCAGCTTCTTATTCAGAGAGCTTTGAGCCCTGCCAAGATTACTTCAATGAAAATGAATGACGAGGAAAATAAAGTCAGCATCACAATGGACTCTTCTCAGGTTCAGCTCGCAATCGGAAAGTTCGGCAGCAATATCAAACTTGCAAGTATGTTGGTCAACAAAGAGATAGAAATCTACAGAGATGTACAGGGCGAGGAGGACGATGATGTTCTGTTGAGCGCATTCTCGAACGAGATTGATGAATGGGTTATTCAGGCTCTCCGCCAGATCGGATGTGATACCGCCAAAAACGTTTTGGCACTGTCTGATGAGGATATCATGGAGAGAGCTGATTTGGATAAAGAGACCGTCGTCGATGTCAAGAGAATCCTAAACTCTGAGTTCGAAGAGAGCGAGGAGGAGAATGAAAATGACGGAAACGCTGACAACGAGTAGGCGGACACTAACCACACAACACAAATTTTAATTTTGAAAAAACGGAGATAACTATATGTCAGAAAAAAGATTAGGAAAAGTTCTCAAGGAGTTCAACATCGGAATGAGCACTCTAACCACTTTCTTGGAGAAGAAGGGGATAAATATCGAGTCCAATCCGAACGCTAAATTGCCTGAGGAAGCGTATGAGCTTGTAAGCAAGGAGTTCAGAAAAGAGCAGATTGTAAAAGAAGAGTCGAAGAAAGTAGCTATCAGTGTAAAGAACATCACAAAAAGCGAGAACAAATCTTATTCTTTGGAAAAAGAGGAATCAGAGCCGGTGCGGACAGTCGCTACACCGGAAGTGAAGACTCAGCCGGAGGTAAAGAAGGTACCTGAGATCAAAAAAGAGCAAGCTCCTGCAATCCAACAGCCTTCTGCCGCCAAAGAACCTGAGGCGATAGGCCCTAAGGTTCTCGGCAAGATTGACCTTACTCCGAAAACAAAAGCGGCCAAAAGTGAAGAAGCCCCTGCACCAAAAGCCGTTGAAGCGGTAAAACCGGCAAAAGTCGAGGAAAAACCTTCAGAGGAGGTTAAGGCGAAAGAATCTGAGCCACAGCCAGTCCAGAAACAGCCTCAGACCCAGCCTGTCCAACAGCAGTCCGCACCGAAGGTACAGCAGCCTCAACCTGAAAGAACAAAAACCCCTATGACAAGCACTGCAAGCAATGCATATAGTGAAAGAGAGGGAGTTGAATTCATCGGTACAAAAGTCGAACAGCTTCAGGGCCCGAAACTTACGGGAGAAAAAATCGATCTTTCGCAATTTGAAAAGAAGCCAAGCGACAACAAAGGCAAGAGAGAAAGGATTCATAAGCACGCCAAAGAAAAGGTCGATGTCAGCAAAGAGTTCGGCACTAACCGTCCTAAGAACAACGGCAATAATAACAACAATGGCAAGCAGCAGGACAATAAGTTCGGTAAAAACAAAAACAAGAAAGACCGCTTCAGACCTATAAAGACCGAGGTGGACGAAGACGAAGTACAAAAGCAGATCAAAGAGACCTACCAGAGAATGATCGAAGGCAAGGGAAAGACAAAAGGATCTAAGTACAGAAAGGAGAAGAGAGAGAGTTTTGCGGAAAAGATTGAAGCCGAAGAACTTCAAAGAGAGGCGACCAGCAAGATTCTTAAAGTCACAGAGTTTGTAACGGTAAACGATCTTGCTACCATGATCAATCAGCCTGTGACAAAAGTTATCGGAGCCTGCATGAATCTTGGCCTTATGGTTTCAATCAACCAACGTCTCGACGCTGACGCTTTGACTGTTGTAGCGGAGGACTTCGGATACAAGGTCGAATTTGTGACCGCTGAAATTCAGGAGGCTATAAAAGAGGAGCAGGAGGAGGACAGACCTGAAGATCTCGTACCGAGAGCGCCTATCGTTACTGTCATGGGACACGTTGACCATGGCAAGACTTCCCTCTTGGACTATATCAGACAGGCGAATGTCATCGCCGGAGAGGCCGGAGGAATTACCCAGCACATCGGCGCATATAATGTAAAGCTTGCTAGCGGAAGAAGAATCACGTTCCTCGATACGCCTGGTCACGAAGCGTTTACAGCGATGCGTGCTCGTGGAGCCAAGATGACTGACCTTGCGATTATCATCGTCGCCGCCGATGACGCTGTGATGCCTCAGACTATTGAGGCAATCAACCACGCCCAAGCTGCAGGAGTTCCTATGATCTTCGCTATCAATAAAATAGACAAACCGGGAGCATATCCTGACAAAATCAGGGAGCAGCTCTCGCAGATGAATATCCTCGTTGAGGATTGGGGTGGTAAATATCAGTGTCAGGAAATTTCCGCAAAGAAAGGTATCGGTGTCAATGAATTGTTGGAAAAGGTTCTTTTGGAGGCGGATATGCTTGACTTGAAAGCGAACCCTAATAAGAAGGCGGTAGGAACCGTGATCGAGTCATCCTTGGACAAAGGTCGAGGCTATCTTGCGACAATGCTTGTCCAAGGCGGTACACTCCACACAGGAGACATTATGTTGTCCGGATGCTACACGGGTAAAATCAAGGCCATGTTCAATGAAAGAGGGCAGAAGATAGAATCAGCCGGCCCGTCTGTCCCGGTATCGGTACTCGGACTGAACGGTGCGCCTACAGCCGGAGACAACTTCAATATCTTCGATAACGAGAGGGAAGCCCGAGATATCGCTAACAAGAGAGAGCAGCTTATAAGAATCCAGGGACTTAAGACCCAAAAGCATATCACCCTCGAAGAGTTGAGCCGCCGTATCGCGATAGGCAACTTCAAGGAACTCAATGTAATTGTCAAAGGTGATGTGGACGGTTCTATCGAGGCGCTTTCTGATTCACTCATCAAGCTTTCTACTGAAGAGATTCATGTTAATGTTATCCACAAGGCTGTAGGTGAGATTTCTGAGAGCGATGTACTTCTTGCGGAGGCGTCAAACGCCATTATCATCGGATTCCAGGTAAGACCTTCTGTCAATGCACGTAAGATGGCGGAAAAAGAGGAGATTGAAATCCGTCTGTACTCAGTTATCTACGATGCTATAAATGAGGTCAAGAGCGGTATCGAAGGTATGCTTGCGCCTGTTGAGAAAGAGGTTGTTACCGCCACCCTTGAGGTCAGACAGACATTCAAGATTTCCAAGATCGGAACCATCGCCGGATGTATGGTCAAGGACGGCAAGATTACAGCCAAAGCGAAAGTCAGACTCATCAGAGACGGTATCGTTATACACACAGGAATCTTAGCTTCATTGAAGAGAGGTAAAGACGATGCGAAAGAGGTTGCGGCAGGATTCGATTGCGGAGTCGGCATCGAGAACTTCAACGATATTAAGGACGGTGACGTTATCGAAGCATACAAGATAGAAGAGATAAAAAGAACATTATAAATGGCTGAGTTGAAGCAATTTGTAATAACGCTCTTCAATTTGCGACTTTGGGACAAAGACAAGAGCAAAGCCTCCACAAGGACATCCGAATGGATGGACGGGAGGCTTGCCCTTTTTGAGAAATATACCCTACCGGCGATGAAGGGGCAGACCCTGAAAGACTACACATGGCTCTGCCTTTTTGACAAA
>CAMGTS010000062.1 GCA_946062035.1 uncultured Bacteroidales bacterium | reverse complement strand
ATTTCAGCTGTTTTCATGATTATGGATTAAAATATTTTAAATCATTTATGTGGGCAGGAGCAACACACCTCTGCCCACAAATTTTAATTAATTGCAATTAGTTTATTCGACTTTCCAAGTCGCACCGCTGTGAAGAAGGTCGTCCATACAAGTAATCTTTGATTTGGCCTTCACTTCATCCAACTGTGCGTAAATACTGTCATCGTATGTCTTGTCCTCAACATCTCTGATAACTCCCAACGCTACAGGGAAATCAGGATATTTCATGTTTACAAGCATATTCTGGATGCCGAAGTTGTCCTCCTTTGAGTTGTGGACAAGAAGATCTTTTTCGGTGATTCCGTTCTCTCCGATCTTCACTACCTTGAGCTTGAGACCGTCAAGTATCAGACCTTTATCTCTGTTGGCACCGAAAATCATAGGTTCACCGTCACGGAGAACAATCGTCCTGTCGGCCTTGACAGCCCTGTCGGAAATCTCCGCATGAGCGCCGTTGTTGTAGATCATACAGTTGACAAGCATCTCCATTACAGAAGCACCGTCGTGCATCGCGGCCCTTACCATAATCTCCTGGTTGAGAGCCAACTCCGTATCAAGGCTTCTTGCAAAGAAAGTACCTCTCGCACCCAATACAAGCTCACCCGGAGTGAAAGGATATTCGATTGTACCGTAAGGAGAAGTCTTTGTAACCATACCGAACTTAGATGTAGGTGAATACTGTCCTTTTGTAAGTCCGTAGATTCTGTTGTTGAACAGGATAATGTTGACATCCATGTTTCTTCTGATCTCATGGATGAAATGGTTACCGCCGATTGCGAGGGCGTCACCGTCTCCGGTCATCTGCCATACGGAGAGCTTAGGGTTAGCTACCTTTATTCCTGTAGCAAGCGCACCTGCCCTACCGTGAATTCCGTGGAAACCGTATGTGTTCATGTAATAAGGGAAACGGCTTGAGCATCCGATACCTGATACAAACACGAACTGCTCTTTAGAATAGCCTCTCTTCTCGCATACCTCAGGCATAGCCCTCAGAACCGCTGCAAGAATCGCATGGTCGCCACAACCCGGGCACCACTTAACTATCTGGTCGCTTTTAAAGTCTTGCTGTGTATATTTCATAACTGTTCCTCCTTATTAAAGTGCATTAACCGCATCCACAATTTCGTGTACCATAAACGGCTGACCCTGAACCTTGTTCAGCTGCTCATACTTGAATTCAGGATGTTTTGCCCTGAGATAGTCGGCAAACTGTCCGCTATTGAGCTCGCATACGAGAATCTTCTTGAACTTGGCCAATACCTCCGCCGTATTCTTAGGAAGCGGGTTGATATAATCGAAGTGTGCGAAACCGATTTTCTTTCCCTCCGCAAGAAGTTTGGTCGTAGCGGTGTAGAGGTGGCCATATGTACCGCCCCAACCTACAAGGAGAATATCTCCCTCCTGCTCGCCCATTACTTCAAGTTCAGGGATAAAGTCCGCCAATGCGGCAACCTTCGCTGCACGCTGGGCAACCATATAAGCGTGGTTCTCAGGATCAGCCGAAAGCGCTCCGCCCGGCATCTTCTCCAAACCGCCTACTCTGTGCTCCAAACCAGGTGTCCCTGGAAGCGCCCAGTTTCTCACGAATGTCTTAGGATCTCTTTCAAATGGCTTGAAAGCGCCCTCGCACTCTTTGATAATCGGAGGATTGATGGCAGGGTAATCCTTCATTGAAGGAATCTTCCAAGGCTCGTTACCGTTGCCGAGGAAACCCTCAGAAAGGAAAATTACAGGCATCATGTGCTCCATAGCGAACTTGCCGGCGTAGAAAGCAGCCCTGAAGCAATCACTTGGAGTCCTTGCGGCCATAACCATTACAGGGCACTCACCGTTTCTGCCATAAAGAGCCTGTGCAAGGTCAGTCTGCTCGGTCTTTGTAGGAATACCTGTTGAAGGACCGCCTCTCTGAACGTCTACGACTACAAGAGGAAGCTCGGTCATACATGCAAGACCAAGAGCCTCTGACTTCAATGAAAGTCCCGGACCTGAGGTTGTAGTCACAGCCATATTTCCGGCGTATGCCGCACCGATTGAAGTACAGATGCCGGCGATTTCATCCTCGCACTGCATTGTCTTCACACCCAACTCTTTATGAATCGCAAGCTCCTCAAGGATAGCGGTTGCGGGAGTGATAGGATAAGAACCTACGAACAGAGGTCTGCCTGATTTCTCAGAAGCGGCGATCAAGCCCCATGCGGTAGCCTGATTTCCGCTGATACTCCTGTATTCACCCGGTTCGAGCTTGGCAGGTGCGATGGTATATGTATTACCTATGGCGTGTACGTTATGCGCATAGTTGTAACCGTCATTCAAAACTTTGATATTAGGCTCGATGAGGTTAGGCTTCTTAGCGAATTTCTTTCTCAGATAATCCTCTGTAAAGTGCAATGGACGGTTGAACATGAAGTAGCACATTCCGAGAGTGAAGATATTCTTGCACCTTACAATCGACTTAAGATCCATTCCGCTGTCTTTCAGGCTTTCCTTTGTCATGGTTGTAATAGGAGCCCAAATGACATTGTAATCTTCCAACTTAAGTTCCTTGATAGGATCCATAGTCTTGAAACCGGCTTTTTCGAGACCCTGCTCGTCAAAAGCGTCTTGATCGAGAATAATGCTTGCTCCAGGTTTCGCGAATTTCGCATTAGCCATAAGAGCCGCAGGGTTCATGGATACAAGCACATCAGCGAGGTCGCCAGGAGTCCTGACATCCTTATTACCTATGTGTACCTGAAATCCAGAAACGCCTGAAACAGTTCCCTGCGGAGCTCTAATCTCAGCAGGATAGTCAGGAAATGTGGAAATCTCGTTTCCGAACAGAGCGGAAGCATCAGCGAACAATGTTCCAGTAAGCTGCATGCCGTCTCCGGAATCACCGGTAAAACGGATAACCACATCTTGAGCGTCAATTACTTTACGTTCCATATTTAGTTATAGATATGATAATTTCAAAAAATATCAGTTTGCTAAGTTGCTGATTTTCAAGCATCTATATCAACACCCCAAACAAGCCATAGCAAATATACACAATATAAAAATGAGAAACAACTATAATGTTACAAAGTTGTTTCCCATTTATCCACATCTCCGATGAAAACCCATCGGGACTATACTGTAAAGCCGTTTTACTGCTGCTCAGCGAACTGAGTAGGCTGGGTCTTGCTTGCAGGTATCCCAAGCTCGCTCTTCACCAAAGGGAGAAGATTGAGACTCTGTATGTCGTCAAAATAAACCACAGGGCCTGCAGAAAGATCGAATACATAGATAAGCCCTTTTGACTTGGCCACCTTGTCGATTGCGCCCTGAGCTTTTTCCTTTATAGGAGCGAAGTATTTCTGCTGACGCTGGCTGAAATCGTTCTGGGCAGTCTGCTGGAACTGACGGATACGCTGCTGAAGATCTGTAAGCTCTTTCTCTTTCGCCTCGATTATCGCCTGACTCCATGTAGCCTTCTTCTCCTCATAGGCTTTAAGTTTATTGTTAAAGTCTTCTTCCATAGCCTGCTGTGTCTCAGTAAGTTCCTTACCGTATGCCTGGAGTTTTACAAGAGCTGAATCACTCTCCGACATAAGTGCTATAACCTCCTGAGAGTTAATATGTCCGAACTTCTGCTGAGCGGATGCGTTTGTGAAAGAAATTGCGCCAAAAATAAACGCTACAGCAAGTAGCTTCATGGTCTTTTTCATATCGTTATAAAATATTAAAGTTTATATTCTGAGTTATGCTTATCTCAACGCTTTGATTACCAAATTACTAAGGTCAGAAGCGGAGTCTGCGTAGACAACGCCCTGCAAAGCGGAGATGTCAAAGATAATCATATAATTCACATCCGCCGCAACTTTATCGATCGCTTTTTGGACCCTGTCTCTTATCGGGCATAAAAGTCCGGCGCGTTTTTTCTCCATAACGCCCTCTTCACCGAAGTAACTCTGACGAAGTTTCTTTACCGTCTGCTCCTTAGTGATTATCTCATTCTCACGAGCCTGGCGCTGCTGGGCCGAAAGGGAATTTTTTTGTTTTTGATAGTTATTGTACAAGGTCTCCGCCTTTTTAAGCTCTGCGGAAACCTCGTCATTGTATTTTTTGCTCAACGCCTCCAATTTCTCGGTAGCGACTTTATACTCAGGGACAGATGCAAGAATGGTCTCAGTATTGACATATCCTGTCCTGCTTTTTGTCTGGGCATTTGCCGGCAGCGCGAAAACCAACGCCGCAAGAGCAATCATTATAATCTTTTTCATATATCTCGTTTTAAACGTTATCAGAACTGTTGGCCGATCATGAAGTGGAACTGGCTTCCGCCTCTTCTCTTGCCCTCAAGCGGCATCGGATCGAAACCATATCCCCAGTCTATTCCAAGCATACCCACAATCGGGAGCATTACCCTTACGCCGGCACCTGCGGATCTCTTGATCTCGAAAGGATTGAATTCACTGATATCTTTCCAGCAGTTACCGCCCTCCAAGAAAATAAGCGCATAGATAGTGGATGCAGGCTGCAGGATCACAGGGTATCTCAACTCAACCGTAAACTTATCGAATACACGGCCCACATAGGCGTTGCCCTGGTATGGGGTAAGCGAATAGTTTTCGTAACCTCTCAAACCGATAATATCGGCTCCGTATGTGTCGTAACCGCTCATACCGTCTCCTCCGAGCTGGAACCCTTCAAACGGTGAGTAGAGTGATTTCTTGTAGTAACCCAAGTAACCCCACCTTGCGTGCGTTCTCAGAACGAAATCCCCTGCAAGCTTCATGTAGACATCGCCTTTGAATGTCCACTTATGGAACTCTATCCACTTGTATCTCTCTTTTGCATCCATGTTTTCGTAGTCCTTCTCTCCTCTGAACAGAGAATAAGGAGGGGTAAGCTGCAATGCCAGAGAGAAATCAGAGCCGGTTCTCGGATATATAGGCTGATCCGTAGAGTTTCGGTTAAGGGTTATCTTATAGCTCAGGTTGTGAGAGTTACCTGTATTGAAGAGGAAGTTGTAATTCCAATCTTTCAAATGGTATGTCTGCCAACTGAGCTCATGATAGAGGACGAAGTAGTTGTCAGGCCATTTCAGTCTTGTACCCAGACCTACTGCCGCTCCGAACACCTCCATGTATTGGTCCGCGTTCCTGAAATAGTAGGTAGAGTTCGTCTGTCTTGAGAAATAGGTTGAGACCTGCAATGAGGTAGGCTTTGTACCGAACAGCCACGGCTCTACGAAGCTTGCGCTCAACTGGGTGTAGTACGTGCCGCTTGTCTGGAAACGGATCGAAAGGCTTTGTCCGTCGCCAAGAGGTACAGGTCTCCAGGCGTGTTTCTTGAATATTCTCTTAATAGCGAAGTTGTTGAAACTTACACCGAGAGTTCCGACGAAAGTATCGCCGCCCCAACCGCCGGACAGCTCCAACTGTGAGTTCGGCTTCTCCTGCAGGTTATATGCTATATCTACCGTATTGTTGTTCTGATTAGGTATTACGTTATAACCTTTATCGCTTTGGAAAGCCTCAGGATCGAAGTGACCGATTGACGAAAGTTCACGCACGGACCTCTCGAAATCCGACTGGCTGAAAAGATAGCCCGGCTTTGTAAAGACCGCACGCCTTGCGATCTTCTCGGAAGTCACGTTGTTTCCGTTGATTATAATCTTATTGAAAGTCGCCGGCTTACCCTCATACATTCTCATTTCAACGTCGACGGAATCATTCTCGATTCTCTTCTCGACAGGCTGCACATTAAAGAACAGGTAGCCGTGATCGGTGTACAGCTTCTTAACGTCAGGTTCCTGCTGCTTAGGGTCTCCGTTGAGTCGTTTGTCCATCGTAACGACATCATAGATATCTCCCTTCTTGATTCTCAGGACATTGTTCAGCTGCTCAGCGGTATAGATGCTGTTACCTGTCCAGTTGATGTCACGGAAATGATATTTGTTACCCTCTTCGACCGTAAAGTCTATTCTGAGTCTGTCCGGTTCGATATAGTACATCGTATCCTTGAGGATTTTCGCGTCACGGAAGCCCCTCTCATTGAATGCGGATACGAGGTTGGCCTTATCGTTCTTATACTCTTTTTCGTTGTATTTCTTTGTTCTGAAGAAGTTCGCGAATCTCTTATCCCTCGTCTTCTTCATGGACTTCATCAACTTCCAGTCCGAAATGTTTTCGTTTCCGTTGAAAGTTATTGTCTTGATCTTGACCTTAGGTCCCTTGTCTATGTTGAAAGTCACCCTCACCGCATTGTTGACGACAGTATCGTTCTCCTGTGAAACCTCGACTTCACACTTAAGGAAACCTTTCTCCTTGTAATACTTCTTGATAATGTCAGTAGAGGATTTTATGACATAATCGGACAATTCTGTCCCCCTCTTCAGTTTCAACCTGTCCTGCAAATCCTGCTTCTGTCCGCTGCGCACCCCTTTAAAGATCCAACGGCTGACTCTCGGCCTCTCCACAAGCTTGAAAGTCAGAAAAGCCGTATCCTTAGCCGCAGAAAGGGAATCAATATAAAAGCCTACATCGGAAAAATACCTCTGCGCCCATATCCTTTTGAGAACATTCGTCAAGTCTTCACTTGGTATGACAATTGACTCTCCGACAGAAAGACCCGTCACTGAGAGAATCTGTTCCTGGCTCAAATATTTAACGCCATCCACCTTGATGCCGCCGATAACATAACTTTTTGGGTTGTTATAGTCCACATCCTGTCCCAACAAAGACATAGGCAAGACAACCAAAGCAAGAATAAAAATTGACTTAAGTATTCTCATTAATAATGCGTAAGTACTTGATTAATTAAAGTTTACCGTAGCGCCTGTTTCTCTTGGCATAGGCATCCAAGGCTTGGCGGAACTCATTTGTGCGAAAATCAGGCCAAAAGACATCCGTAAAATAGAATTCAGTATAGGCGGTCTGCCAAAGCATATAGTTGCTTATCCTCTCTTCTCCGCTCGTCCTGATCAACAAGTCAGGATCGGGAATACCGGCTGTACTGAGGTATTCGGGCATCTTCCGCTCGGTCAACTCTTCTCCGGGATGTTCCTTTGAGAACTTATTGTAGGCATTGACAATATCCCACTTTCCGCTGTAGTTAATCATAACCACAAGATTGGTTCCTGTGTTAGAAGATGTTAAAGCCATGCAATCAGCAATCTCCTTTTGAAGAGCATCGGAGAGCCGTTCAAGGTTGCCTAAAACCCTGAACCTCACATTG
>CAMGTS010000061.1 GCA_946062035.1 uncultured Bacteroidales bacterium | reverse complement strand
AGTTCACAGGGGGCATCTTCACCAACCTTACGCACGACCACCTGGACTATCACAAGACATTCGAAAACTATCGCAACTGCAAGAAAAAGTTCTTCGATACGCTTGGCGCTGACGCTTTTGCACTCACTAATATCGATGACAGGAATGGAGCGTATATGGTGCAAAATACAAAGGCGCAAGTCTACACCTACTCATGCTGCAACATGGCGGATTTCAAGACTAAAATCATGGAAGAGAGCCTTGCCGGCATGATGCTGAATATCAATGGTACAGATATATGGTGCAACTTTATCGGACAATACAATGCCGCGAACCTGACCGCCGTCTACGGGACAGCCATGACCTTGGGCGCACCGCACGATGAGGTCGTAAGGATTCTGAGCGAACTTAAATCCGTTGACGGAAGATTGCAGTATTTCACCGGTAAGGACAATATCATTGCGGCCGTAGACTATGCCCATACCCCTGACGCATTGGAGAATGTCCTGAAGACCCTTAAGGAACTCAAACCAAAGGGAGATCTGATATGCGTATTCGGATGCGGAGGCGACAGGGATAAGACCAAAAGACCTGAGATGGGGGCGATTGCGGCTAAATATGCGACTAAAATCTATGTGACGAGCGACAATCCGAGAACGGAAGACCCTATATCGATTATAGAAGATATCAAGGCCGGTATTGACTACGACGCAAGGGAGAGAACCAAGTTCGTTCCGGACAGAAGCGAGGCGATCAGAGAGGCCATATTGAAAGCCGTTCCAGACTCAGTGATACTGATAGCAGGAAAAGGGCACGAAGATTATCAGATTATAGGAACCGTCAAACACCATTTGGACGACAGGGAAATTGTTCAGGAGGCGTTTGCATTAAAAGATAACGGAGGGGTACGATAATGATATATCATTTATTCCAATGGTTTCAGAGCATGGGAATCGATATTCCCGGAGCTAACCTGATGAAATACATTTCATTCAGAAGCGCATCCGCAGTCATAATCGCATTGGTTGTGGCTATGTGGATCGGCCCCGCCATTATCCGCCGTCTTCAGAAAAAACAGATCGGAGAGACTATCCGTGACCTCGGACTCGAAGATCAGAAGAAGAAGGTCGGCACGCCGACTATGGGAGGTCTCATTATTCTTCTCTCCATAATCGTCCCGGTGATTTTGTTCTGCGACCTGTCAAGCGTTTACATCATCCTTTTGATTATCACTACCGTTTTTTTGGGAGCGATAGGATTTTTGGACGACTCTATCAAGGTCTTCAAAAAGAATAAGGACGGTCTTAAAGGCAAGTACAAGATTTTCGGCCAGGTCGCACTCGGCATAGTCATAGGTATAACCCTCATCTACAGTCCGCAGAATGTGATAAGGCTTTATAGCGAAACCCCTCATGAGGGAGACAAGACAGAGATAGCCGAGAGTGTGGGGATGAAAGAGGTCATATACTACAGAGATGTGAAAAGCCGCACGACGACTATTCCGTTCCTCAAACACAACGAGTTCAAATACTCGTGGCTTGCTCCGTTCAAAAATGCGAAAGTCAAGGACATCGCGACTAATATCGTTTATGTTCTCATAGTAATCTTCATAATTACAGCCGTGTCAAACGGAACAAATCTGACGGACGGCATAGACGGGCTTAGCGCCGGAGTCTCGGCAATTGTCGGGGCGACATTGGGAATTTTCGCTTATCTGTCGGGCAATGCGATATTTTCAGACTATTTGGGTATAATGTATATCCCGAATACGGGGGAGATAGTCGTATTCCTTGCCGCATTTGTCGGAGCTCTCGTAGGATTCCTGTGGTTCAACACTTATCCTGCACAAGTCTTTATGGGAGACACCGGTTCGCTCGCAATCGGTGGAATCATCGGCACTGTCGCCCTGATGATAAGGAAGGAGCTTTTGATACCGATATTCTGCGGCATCTTCTTCGTCGAGAGCCTGAGCGTTGTGATCCAACGTCTTTATTTCAAATACACGAAGAAAAGGAACAATGGAGTGGGGATCAGGGTTTTCAAGATGACCCCTATCCACCACCACTTCCAAAAGGAGAATCCGGATGCATTGATTCAGTGGCCGCGCAGGTTAGTCCCGGAATCGAAGCTCACCGCAAGATTCTACATCATAGCGATAATATTGTGCATTATATCGATTATAACACTGAAAATCAGATAAGTATAGCAAACTATATATAAAGAACCATGGCAAAAGGAAGAATAGTCATACTTGGCGGAGGAGAGAGTGGAGTGGGCTCCGCAGTGCTTGCGAAACTTAAAGGATTCGATGTGTTCCTCAGCGACAGCGGAACCATCAAACCTCAATTCAAAGAGACGCTCGCAAAGTTCGATATCCCGTATGAAGAGGGGCATCATACCATGCCCGACATACTTAACGCCACAGAGGTTATAAAAAGCCCGGGAATACCTGAGGATAACCCTATAGTTCTTGCCGTCAAAGAGAACAGGATACCTGTCATCTCCGAGATTGAGTTCGCGGGAAGATACGATAAGGCTAAGAAAATCTGCATTACGGGAAGCAATGGCAAAACCACTACTACTTCTCTCATTTACTATATGCTCAAGAATGCCGGACTTAATGTAGGACTTGCCGGAAACATCGGAAAGAGTTATGCTTATCAGGTGGCTACCGAGAATTTCGACTACTATGTAATTGAGCTGTCGAGCTTCCAGTTGGACGGAATGTACGACTTCAGAGCGGATATCGCTATACTGATGAACATTACTCCCGATCATCTGGACCGCTACGAGTTCAAGATGCAGAACTATATAAACGCAAAATTCCGTATTACTCAAAACCTTACAGAGAACGAATGTTTCGTTTTCTGTGCAGATGACCCTATCACGGCGGCGGAGTTGGACAAAATAGTAGTCACGGCGAAAAAACTTCCTTTTACCCAAAAGAAAGAGGTGGAACAAGGAGCGTTTACCGATGAAAACAAACTCTACGTCAGATACGAGGACGATGAATATTCAATGTATATCAATGAGTTAGCCTTACAAGGCAAACATAATATATACAATTCAATGGCAGCCGCAATTGCGGCCAAGGCCGTCAACATCGACAAAAAAGTCATAAGGGAATCTCTCTGCAATTTCCAGGGTGTAGAGCATAGATTAGAGAAAGTACTGACAGTCAAAGGGGTGCAATACATCAACGATTCGAAGGCCACTAATGTCGATTCAGCCTGGTATGCCTTGGAAAGCATGACTACCCCTGTTGTATGGATTGCGGGAGGAAAGGACAAGGGGAACGATTACTCGCCTCTTTATGATTTTGTAAAGGACAAGGTCAAAGTTCTTATCTGCATGGGGCTGCACAACGAAAAACTTCACGAGTGCTTTGCGGATAAAGTTGAGAAAATAATTGACGTAACGAGTGCCAAAGATGCTGTGGCAGAAGCATATAAATATGCCGAGCCAGGAGATACCGTACTTCTTTCACCATGCTGCGCAAGTTTTGATTTGTTCAAGAGCTACGAGGACAGAGGCAGACAGTTCAAGGAGGCGGTTAGAGCTTTATAAGAATGTTAGGATTCAAAAACATAGACAAGACTCAGGAGGCCGTAATGAACAGGCTTCACGGAGACAGGGTTATATGGGTGATTATTCTCCTGCTTTCCCTTATCTCCTTGGCGCTCATTTACTCTGCCAGCAGCTCTCTTGCATTCAAGGAGCACACTACGAACTTTGCGTATCTGATGAAACAGCTCAGATTCGTGGTGCTCGGACTTCTCGCCCTATACATCTGCTACAAAGTTCCGCTCAGATGGTATAGGTATCTCTCCGTCCCGATATTCGTCATAAGCATCATATTGCTTGCGTTGACCCCTATAATCGGAACTGAAGTCAACGGAGCCAAAAGATGGTTGAGCTTTGGAGGATTGACATTCCAACCTACCGAAATAGCGAAAATCACCACCATCCTATACTTGGCGAGGATATTGGAAGTGAGCAAGATAGATACATATAAGCAATTCCTGTGGAAAGTGGTCGCACCTTTAGGGTTGGTCTGCGTACTGATTATGATAGGCAGCGTTTCGCAAGCTCTGCTTGTCGCCCTGATTTCATTGTTAGTACTCATTGCGGCTGGGGTCAAGTTCAAGCATCTGCTCTATACAATGGGACTTGCCATGTGCGCATTAGTGCTCATAGTCTTGCTGAACCTTGCCTTCGGGTGGTTCGGAAGGTTAGATACCGCGACGAGCCGACTGAAAAAATTCTTCGGAAGCGAAACCGAGCAGGTCGAAAGCGGTGGTATGACCGCAGCCGAACAGAAGCAGAAACAAGCCGACGAGACATTCCAGGCAGATATGGCGAAAATCGCGATTTCATCGGTAGGATTCTTAGGAAAAGGTCCGGGCAAGAGCACTCAACGATATGTGTTGCCTCACCCTTATTCTGACTATATCTACACGATTATCATCGAAGAATACGGAATGTTCGGAGGAATTGTAGTGCTGATGCTGTACCTGTGGTTCTTCAACCGATGCGTAAAGTTGGTAAAGAGCTGCAAAACAGTGTTTTCCTCTTTGACCGTAGGAGGATTAGGATTGCTGATTGTTGTCCAGGCCGCACTCCATATTCTCGTAAATGTCGGACTTCTGCCTGTGACAGGACACACTCTTCCGCTTGTCAGTTTGGGAGGAACATCATTGATAATCCTCAGCTGCGCATTCGGGATAATACTCTCTGTAAGCAGGACGAAGGAGGTTGCGGAAAATAAAGAAAAACAACTTGCGACAGCCGGCAGCAGCGTAGCAGGCGGCGGCAATGAAGAAGTGGCGGCAGGCTCGGAAGATGCAATAGAAAATACAACGGAAAATTCTGATAACTAATATTTTATATTATGAAAGGCACAAGAGTAATCATAAGCGGAGGAGGAACGGGAGGACATATCTTCCCTGCGATCTCCATTGCGAATGCGATAAAGAATTGCGATCCGTCTGCGGAGATACTCTTCGTAGGCGCAAGCGGAAGGATGGAGATGGAGAAGGTTCCCGCCGCCGGATATAAGATTATCGGAATACCTGCAAGAGGGTTGAAAAGGCCGCTATATTCGCTCTCTAATATCGGAGTAGCGTTGGATTATCTTAAATGCAAACGCCTTGCGAAGAAGATAATCAAAGATTTCAAACCGGATTTTGCAGTCGGTGTGGGAGGATATGCAAGCGCAGCCGTAGTGGGAGCTGCGGCAACCGAAAGAATTCCGGTACTTCTGCAGGAACAGAACTCTTTCGCAGGCATCGTCAACAGAAAGAACGGAGGGAAAGCGGATAGAATATGTGTCGCATACGAGGGAATGGAGAGATTCTTCCCTAAAGAGAAGATTATAATCACAGGCAATCCTATCCGCAAGGAGATAGTAAGATGCACGGCGGAAATGAGAGACGAGGGATATAGGTTCTACAACCTTGATCCTCAGAAGAAAACGATATTTATTGTGGGCGGAAGTCTCGGATGCAGGACTCTCAACGAGTGCATGAAAGACGCTGTAATAAACAACAGTTTTGAGGGATGTCAGGTCATCTGGCAATGCGGCAAAGTGTATAAGAAAGAGATTGACGAATTTCTTGCCGAACATCCTCACAAAAATATTTTCTGCACCGATTTCATCGGAAGGATGGATCTTGCCTACGCCGCTGCCGACATTGTGGTCAGCAGAGCCGGAGCCGGCACTATATCAGAACTTTGCGTTGCAGGAAAATGCACGGTATTCGTACCGTCTCCTAATGTTTCCGAGGATCATCAGACCCACAATGCGATGGCGCTTGTAAACAAGAATGCGGCTGAAATCGTCAAGGATTCCGAAGCGAGGGAGATGTTGGTCAGAAAAGTCAACACGCTCCTCAGCATGCCGGAAAAGATAAAAGAGTACGAAAAGAATATCCTTTCGCTTGCCAAGCCGGATGCGGCTGATGTCATAGCGAAGGAGTGTATGAAATTGAAGAGCAGATAAAAATGAAGAATGTATATTTCATAGGAATCGGCGGAATAGGAATGAGCGCTATCGCCCGTTACTACAAACATGCGGGATTCAATGTTTCAGGGTATGACAAAACTCCAAGCGACCTTACAAAGGCTCTTGAGAGCGAGGGAATCGCTGTACATTATGAGGACAGGCCCGATCTTGTTCCGACAGAGAAGGACGAGACCCTTATCATCTATACTCCTGCCATACCGGCTGATTTGCAAGAACTTGTAAAGGTTAACCTTGAGGGGTACGAAGTGGTAAAGCGATCACGTGCATTAGGGCACATCGCCAAAGGACAGAAATGCCTCGCCATCAGCGGAAGCCACGGAAAGACTACTACAAGTACTTTGCTCGCACATATCTATACAGATAGCGGTGTAGGATGTAACGCTTTCCTTGGAGGCATTTCCAAGAATTACAATACTAATCTGCTCCTTAGCGGCAATCCTGTATTGGTTGCGGAAGCGGATGAATTCGACCGTTCGTTCTTGCAGTTGTTCCCTAATATCTCGGTTGTAACAGCGACAGACCCAGATCATTTAGATATATACGGAACCGTTGAGAATATGAGAGAAGCCTATGCGCAGTTCGCCTCTCAGACCGATAAGGACGGCTATGTGATAATCAAGAATGGGGTTATTATTGACAAAAGCGATATCAAGGCGCACATCCTCAGCTATTCATATACAGACAAAGCCGACTTCTACGCATCTGATATCAAAGCCATTACAAATGACGGCAAAGAGACGGGGCACTTCGACTTCACATTGAATTATCCGTCTGAGATATTGGGCGGAAGCGGGAAAATCGAGCATTGCACCTTGGGTGTACCGGGTTGGGTCAATATAGAAAACGCAGTTGCGGCATCGGCGGTAGCACTTCTCGGAGGCATCACATCCGAACAACTGAAGCACGCCCTCGCTGATTTCGCCGGGGTGAAGAGAAGGTCAACAAAGAAAATCATATCAGCATTACGAATTGTTGAAAGTCGATGCGCTATGATAAAACTTGTGCGACCTTTTAAAAGGTGATTTAATCCTTGCTGCAATGCTTTTTCAGTATGTGTATCAACAGATGATGTTGCCTCATCTAAAATCAAAATACGAGGATCACTTAAAAGTACTCTTGCAAAACTTATTAACTGTTTTTGTCCCTGACTTAAACCTCCTCCATTTGCAGAAATAATCTTATTGTATCCTTCTGGAAATGCATTTATGAAATCATCAGCCATTACAGTTTTTGCAGCCATAATACATTCTTCATCCGTTG
>CAMGTS010000060.1 GCA_946062035.1 uncultured Bacteroidales bacterium | reverse complement strand
TACCTTCTGCTTGCAGGAGCATTCTTCAAAGAGTCCGCAGGGTTGGTAATATTCGGAATGTACTTCGGCGGTATATTGCTTGCCTGTCTGATGGCGATAGTATTCCGTAAATTCCTTTTCGATGATGACGAGACTCCGTTTGTAATGGAACTTCCGCCTTATAGGATTCCTACGATGATCTCTTTGCTCCGCGATACATGGGACAAAGGGAAGCAGTACTTGCACAAGATTGCCACAATTATCCTTACAGGGTCGATTGTTATTTGGGTGTTGAGTTATTTTCCTAATAATGGAGACCTGGAGACATCGTTCCTTGCTTCTATCGGGAAGTTCATCACTCCGGCGCTTGCTCCACTCGGATTCAGCTGGAAGGTAAGCGTATCTGTCTTGAGCGGGGTCGCCGCCAAAGAGATCGTAGTCAGCACATTGGAGATGCTCAGAGCCATTGCGGAACTGACTCCGGCCATTGCCTTGAGCTTAATGTGTTTCGTTCTGATCTATTTCCCTTGTATAGCGACTATCGGTGCCATTAAAAATGAAACCGGCAGTTGGAAGTGGGCGTTGTTTACTGTCTGCTATACTCTATGCCTTGCATGGATTGTATCGTTCTTGGTGTTCAATGTGGCGATGCTGTTTGCGTAGACTTTTTTAGCTATCTTTGATACCATGTTTGACTTCATTCACCCTCATCTGATAGACATTCTGGATATCTTCCTTGTTGCCTTGCTGATATTTTATATCTACAAGCTGATACGTGGTACCGCCGCAATGAGCATTTTTATCGGTATCATCATCGTTTACTTCATTTGGGTTCTCGTGAAGTCATTGCACATGGAGCTGATATCCGCCATTATGGGGCAGGTGCTTGGAGTGGGGGTTATCGCCATTATAGTAATCTTCCAGCAGGAAATAAGGCGGTTTCTTCTGCACTTGGGGACAAACTCTTTGAGCAACAAGCATACAGGTTTTTTGGCCCGTACTATTTTCGGACAACGGGGAAAGTCCATGCCGCTGAAGAGCCTTGATGAGCTGACCTCCGCCGTAAGGAAGATGTCTGAGACTAAGACCGGTGCGTTGATTGTCATGACGCACGTCTCATCTTTGGAGTATGTAACCGAGACAGGAGACAGGATAGACGCTGCAATTAACCGCCGTCTGATTGAAAATATCTTTTTCAAGAACTCTCCTCTGCACGATGGTGCGCTTGTGATGAACGAACAGAGGCTTGTCTCAGCCCGTTGTACTCTGCCGATGTCTGACAATCAGAATATTCCGCCCCAGTTTGGCATGCGTCACAGAGCCGCCATAGGGCTTACGGAGCAAAGCGACGCAACGGTAATAGTCGTATCTGAAGAGACCGGCGGAATCTCATTCGTCTCTAAGGGAGAAATGAAAGAGATGAGCAGCATCACAGAGCTTCGTCTTGCGATTGAAAGTTCTTATTCATCCGGTGACTGATTTCCGGCTTACTCTCAACACACTATCGGAATTATCCTCCGGCGAAAGCCAACGTCGCAATGCTGATCCTGCATGGAAAAGCATTCAGCAGTTGTGCGGCACACGCTTCTATTGTCGCTCCGGTGGTAAGGACATCGTCCACGAGTACTATATGAGGTGTCTTTTTCCCCGAAAGTATTTTTTCTACTTCATTGCGATTAATCTTAAATGCATTTTCAACATTCCTCCAACGAGCATCGTGCATTATCGTGGTCTGACTCTCTGTAAACTTTACCCTTTTGATCAATTTTGTACAAATTTCGGTTGTCTGCGGTTTGTCGTTGAGGTGTCTTCCATGGGGCAAATCGCCGCATAACCCTTTTAGGATTCCTTTGCAGATATATTCTGACTGGTTATATCCTCGCTTCCACTTTTTTCTCCAATGGAGAGGAACAGGAACAAGGTAGTCTATATACGGCATTGTCCCGGCATTAACCATCTTAGACAGTTCCCGACCCAATATATTGCCTAAGTATTCTCCAAGACGGACATTTCCTTCGTACTTGATTGAGTACAGACACTTTTTGTAATCACCTCTATAAAAGAATAGAGAGCAGCACCTTTCTATTCTGACCCTGCCGAAAAACATCTGTTCCGCAGGATTGCCGATGCGGTCCCAAAAGAAAGTCAAGGGCAGACCGGACAGGCAATACAGGCAAAGTCCCTTCTCCGAATAGGACAGCTCTCTTCCGCATACAATGCAAAATCTTGGCATAAAAAGGCTTATCATTGCGGAAAACGCCCTCTTTATTGTGCTGGCTTGTTTCATATAGCTATGCTTTATAAGGATAAAAGTCTCAATAAAAGAGTATTTTTGCACGCATTCGGGTAAAATTATGACGAAATAAAACCGGTACATCGATGAGATTTTTTGACAATCATACACATTCACAATTTTCGCCTGACAGTGCCACTTCAATGTCTGAACTTGCGGCACAGGCCATTGCGGTCGGGGCTAAGGGAATTTCATTTACAGATCATTTGGATTTGGAGGCTCCCCGCAATACAGATAAATTCGTCTTTGATGTAAAAAAACAACAGCGGGAGTTGGAGTGTGTGGCTGAGAAATATCGGGACAAGTTGCAGATACTGAGAGGAATAGAAGTGGGACTCCAGCCTTGCGCCATAAAGTCGACAAAAGAATACACCTCTCCCCATGATTTCGATGTGGTTGTAGCGTCAATACATTTTGTCGACGGTCTTGACCCCTACTATGGTGACTATTATTTGGAAAAGGACTATAAAACGGCATACGGCAGGGTGCTTGAACTCATTTACGAGACCGCCACGGAATATAAGGACTTTGATATAGTCGGTCATTTCGATTATGTCGCCCGATATGCTCCATATAAAGTCCGTGACATTATGTACAAAGATTTCCCCGATGAGCTTGATGTGTTGCTGAAATTTCTTGCGGAAAACGGTAAGGCACTGGAAATCAATACTAAGACATACGGTGACCAACGTGGTCATATACAGAAGTTAGACGTTTCCGTGCTAAAAAGATTCAAGGAATTCGGCGGTGAGGCAATCAGCCTTGGGTCGGACTCCCATGACGCGCATCGTGTGTGTGATAAGTTTCCGTATTTCTGGGAAGTCGTAAAAAGCTGTGGGTTCAACAATTTGGTTTACTTCGAGAATAGACGGCCGGTTTTCTATAATCCCGAAAGATTCTGAGGTTAATGTTCTAAAACTGAGAGAGAATGAATTTCGAGAAAAAAGTAGGATTTGACATAATACGAGAGAGAATACGACTTCGTTGCTCTACACCGTATGCCCAAAGACGTGCTGAGAATGAGGCTGTTTCAACGAACGAGAGCGCTATTTTGAGACGACTCGAACTGACTGACGAAATGCGTGTCATAACGATGTTCGAAACGAAATTTCCTCAGGATGAGTTTACGGATTGTACAGGCTTTTTGCCTAAAATTCAGGCGCAGAATACCTGCATATCCTTAGAGAACCTCAAGAGTCTATCCCGTCTTCTCCAAAATCACAGACAGATAATCGCTTTTCTGCAAGGAACTAAAACTGAGCAATATCCGAGAATCAAGGAAATGGCTGGCGGCGTAAGCTATTTTCCTGAAATCACAAGGAGGATAGATACAATAATAGACAAGAACGGGGATATAAAGGAAAATGCGACTCCTGAACTAAGCAAAATCTGTAGTTCTCTCAATGCCGCCAAAAGTTCAATCGGACGTAAAGTCCAAAGTATTTTGGAGAGGGCGAAAAGGGACGGTTTGGCAGAGGAGGACGCAAATGTTTCTATAAGGGACGGAAAACTCCTTATACCTGTAAATTCATACAATAAAAGAGGGTTACCGGGTATCGTTCAGGGAGCGTCGGCGAGCGGGAAGACTTATTTCATAGAACCGCTTGAGGTAGTGGAGATGAATAACCGTGTCAGTGAGCTTGAGTTTGAGAAACAGAGGGAAATTCTCAGGATTCTGACAGAGTTTTCTGATTTTCTCCGACCATATATTCCTGATGTTCAGAGCTCAGCGGAATTCATCTGTGAACTCGATTTTATTCGGGCTAAGGCCGAATGTGCAAGGCAGATGGGGGCGGGTAAGCCAATCATCTCGCAGGAAGGGACTCTTAAAATCACGAATGGCCGTCATCCTGTATTGGAATCTGTGCTTAATAGGGAGGGTAGGGATATCGTTCCTGTTGATTTGGAACTTACCCCACAAAAGCACATCCTTATCATATCCGGCCCTAATGCAGGAGGAAAATCGGTCTGCCTGAAAACGGTCGGCATACTCCAATATATGTTGCAATGGGGAATGCTGGTGTCTTGCTCGGAAGTCTCTGAATTTCCGATACTTGAAAAATTTTTCATAGATATCGGAGACGAGCAGTCGATGGAAAACGATCTCAGTACATATAGTTCTCATCTTCAGAATATGAAGAACCTGCTTGCTATCGCAGGAGGCAAAACGCTTGTACTCATAGATGAATTCGGAAGCGGAACCGAGCCTGCGGCTGGCGGTGCGATTGCGGAAACTATATTGGAGGAATTGGAGAAGAATGGGGTTTACGGTGTGATAACATCTCACTATACAAATCTGAAAGTCTACGCTGAAAAGAGCGAAGGTGTCATCAACGGCGCTATGATGTTTGACAGTGTGAATATCAAGCCGCTATACAAGTTGGAAATAGGAGTTCCCGGTAATTCGTTCGCATTTGACCTTGCCCGTAAAATCGGACTTCCGGAACAAATTGTAAAACGGGCGGAAGAGAAGGCGGGAGACAATTTTATTGATTTGGAGAGACAACTGCGGAAAATTTCCCGTAACAGGCGCAAACTTGATGAAAAACTTGCACGTATACGCTTTACCGACAAAAACTTAGAAGATGTTACCGAGCGGTATACGCAGGAGCTGTCGCAAATAAAGCAGGCGAAGAAGCAGATCATAGAGGATGCTAAGGCGGAAGCCAAGGCTATCCTTGATGAGGCGAACAAAAAGATTGAAGCGACAATCAAGAGTATCAAGGAGGCAAAAGCGGAAAAAGAGAAAACGAAAGCTGCCAGAGAGAATCTTAAAAAATTTGAGGAAGGGCTTGATAATGAGAATAGTACTCGTCAAGATGAACAGATAAACGCTAAGATGGAACAACTCATTGCTAGAAAAAAAAGGCAGGAGGAGCGGAAGAGGCGTAAGGCTTCCGAAGATAGCGAGTCGATAGCAGTCACTGAAACTGAAATTGTTCCGGAGCTTGCTGTTGGTTGCGCCGTCAAGGTTGAAGGGAGTGATCTTATCGGTAAAGTGGTCAGCATAGAGAAAAAAAACGTGACTATTTCTATCGGTGACATCCTCAGCAAGGTAAAAATTGAGAAAGTCCATCCTATCTCAAACAGAGAGTTTGAGTCTGTCGCAAAAGACATTATCAGACCTGTGCGCAGAAGCACGGTCAATGTTGACAGCAATATTGACAAAAGAAAGATTGAGTTCAAGACAGAGATCGATATAAGGGGCTACCGCCTTGGCGATGCGTTGGATGCCGTGTCAAGATACATCGATGACGCTTTGCTCGTCGGTGCGTCTCAGGTCAGGATATTGCATGGCAAAGGGGCAGGCGTTCTCAAAGAGGAAATCAGAAAATACCTCAGGACAATTCCTGGTGTTGAAAGCGCAGTAGATGAGGATGTGAGGTTCGGCGGTGCCGGCATCACAATCGTGACATTGGATTAAATTCCGGTGAAATATATCGTTGTTACTCAGAAAGAACCGTGTAGACAATCTCCATATATGGAGCATTGTCATGAAGCGGACCGTTGATGCTGCCTACGCTGTATGTACCCAAGTTGGTGCTGTAGGTCGTGGATGTCTGTCCGGTGTAGTACGACTGGTTCGTCTGTGCGTCAGTTGTCATGAACCATATCTTGTAGTCATTGCTTGCCGCTATCTTTTCCCTGTCGTTATTGATGATTTTCTGTACATAGCTTGAGAAGTCACCATAATAGTAGCCTAATGACCGGTTCAAGGTTCCAACGTTGTTATTGGATGTGTATATATCTGTCAGCGGAGTGTAAGACCTTATTTCCGTATCATCACTCAAACTGCTCAAGACCCTGTGTGTAGGGAAGAGATTTGACGGATAGTAGTTTGAGAGCTTATTCAGCGGGTCAGGATTTTCATACGGGAGGTAGAAGGTAGCCTTTCCGACGATAATTCTCTTAGGATCAAGTCCTTCTCTTGCGGTCCATTCAGTAATGGCATCTTTGAGAGCAAGAGGGTCGAGATATGGTTTTACGCCTCCGATGCCCTCAACTAAAATATGTTCCTGCATTTGAGTGGATTCAAGCGCAGCTGATTCGTATGTCGAAAAATTCTGGGTGTAATCCGGAGAAAGGACGAATGTAAATGCCGTGTCTTTTCTCGGCAGCCCCTCCTTCCATGTCGGCTGGAAATTTACCGCAATTACGAGTGATGCGGCGGATGTCGAGATGGTGTTCACACGCCCGCCGTAGGTTCCTTCAGCCGGTGCGTCGCAAGTAAACAGCAATCCCTTGTACCTCTCTACGAATTTGACAGAAGAATCCCTTTCCAATTTGCTTGCCTGCAGGATTTCCCGTGCAAAACTGTGTTTCAGGCGTATGGTAAGGGAATCTGTTCCGGTGTAGTATGTTCCTCCGGAATCGACGGCTGTGTGTATATAGTCTTCGTCTTTCAGCTGGTTGTTGTATGCGTACTCCTCATCGATGATACGGTTCATCCTGTAGACATGCATCCTCTGCATTATGCCGACTTGGGTCTCATCAGCTATTGTTCCTGATACACTGGAAAATGTAATGTATGCGTTTTTGATTATCTGGTCTTTGCCGAAATTAACCTTGACTCTGTACGGGCAGAAGTTTGTGCCGAAAGAAAAGTTTGCAAGCCCGAATTCAGGTGTCCTTACAGAACCTAAATATCCGTTCGACTGGGACAGAGCTTGAAGGCTGTCCGCCAACTTCATCTCAAGAGGCAACTTGAAAGTCGCTGAGTTGAGCTGCAAAACATAGTCATCGGAAACATTTGCGCTACCGAGAGTCTTGTCCACAGTTATACAGGAAGTTATCAGAGCCAATATCGCAATGGATACCGCAGCGGATTTGAAGATGCTTTTGAAGGGCATTATTCTTTCAAAAATTTTTCGTTATAAAACTTAATATACTTAGCTGTATATGCAGTGTTTGTGGCGCTTATTTCAGAATAAGAGAGAGTCGGGATCTTACGTTTCTTACACTCGTCCAAAACCTCCTTGCTCAAGTCCTTACTGCCCGCAATAACACCGTCTGCATATTTGACGGCGAGTTTAGCAAGATTTATGCCAGTAGGAGTCTTAAGCAGCTCCATGTCTGCCGGCTTGACACCCTCAATCCGTTTGCGGTCTCAAGGGCAAACGCAAAAGGTATATGGCAGTTCAT
>CAMGTS010000059.1 GCA_946062035.1 uncultured Bacteroidales bacterium | reverse complement strand
AAAGCCCTGAAAGTAGGACAGCATGTCCTTGTCAAGGCCGGGGAAAAAATAGCTACTGACGGGGAGGTGCTTGAAGGAGAGTCTTTTGTAGATGAAAGTATGTTAAGCGGAGAGAGCATACCAGTTGAAAAGAAGTGCGGTTCGAAAGTTTTCGGCGGTACAATCAATCAGAACGGAAGTTTTGTTTTCATCGCTGAGAAAGTGGGTGCCGAGACTCTCCTCGCCAATATAATCAAGCTCGTAAAAGAGGCTCAGGGCAGTCATGCACCGTCGCAAAAACTTGCGGACAGGATAGCGTCGGTCTTTGTCCCTACCGTCATAGGGATTGCGGTCATCTCATTCATAATCTGGAATTTATCAGGGTACTTCACTCTCGGAATGCTCTCTTTGGTTACAGTGCTTGTCATTGCGTGCCCTTGCGCACTCGGACTTGCGACACCTACGGCTATTATGGTAGGAATAGGCAGAGGAGCGGAAAACGGTATACTTATCAGAGACGCTGAGGCGATGGAAAGGGCGAGGACTATAGACACGGTGATTTTGGATAAGACAGGCACTTTGACGATGGGGAAACCGTCTGTTACGGATAGTTACTGGCGCAATGAAGATGACGGGGCAAAAGCTGTACTTGCCGCTTTGGAGTCTCATTCCCAGCATCCGATCGCCTTGGCGATAGCATCTGCGTATACAGGAAACTCTCAGGTGGATATCGATAAATTTGAGAACCACTCAGGAAAAGGCGTATCGGGTGTAGTCATAAATAATTCAGAGATTGTGACCTATTTGGCCGGAACCGCCGAACTTCTGAAAGAGTATGGTGTATATGTTCCGGAGGATTTCGCGAAGGCTGCTGATGATTTTATGTCAAAGGCGTTCAGTATCGTGTATTTTGCGAAGCTGCATTCCGAGGTACAATGTAGGGCGGAAGAGAAGCCGCATTATGTTTCATCCGAAAACAGTTCCGGCGAATGCCTGGGGGTCGTCGCCGTTGCGGATGCCGTCAAACCGACTTCGTCTGAGGCGGTCAGAGAGTTGCGCAAAAACGGAATCGAGGTTCTTATGTTGAGCGGAGACAACGAGAAGACAACTGCGGTTATCGCAAAGCTATGCGGTATAGATGAGTATAGGGCGCAGGTGCTCCCTGCGGAAAAAGAGGGTTTTGTGAAAACACTTCAGGCCGAGGGAAAAATTGTTGCGATGGTAGGGGACGGTATCAATGACAGTGCCGCCCTTGCCCGTGCTGATGTCGGGATCGCCATGGGGAACGGAAGTGATATAGCGATGGAAAGTGCGAAAATGACAATAGTCTCTTCGGACCTGCGGAAAATAATAAAGGCGATAAACCTCTCTAAGAAAACCGAAAGGACAATAAAGATGAATCTCTTTTGGGCGTTTGTCTACAACATAATAGCGATTCCTGTGTCAGCCGGAGTGCTCTATCCTGTTAACGGTTTTCTTTTAGATCCGATGATAGCTGGTGCGGCTATGGCCATGTCAAGTGTTTGTGTTGTAAGTAATTCGCTGTTGCTGAGGTTCAGAAAAATCTGACAATTGCGGCTACGCTACTTAGGAAAATAAAACTGACTTTCATAATTTTTCTTCTGCCAAAATTTCATCCGCCCTCATAACTCGTTAACGCTTTTTTAATTGTGAGTTATCAACATATTTTTGTTGATTTCTTTATAAGATTACTCCATACGACGGGGGGCAGAATTGCTACCTTTGTTTTGGAAAGAATCCGCTTTTTGAGTCCACTTACGATAAATTCCGGCTTTTGGGTCGGAAATAATTCATAAAAATGTACTAAGAGCGTTTGTTGGGCCGCAAAACCAGGTTCTTATTTTTATACCCCTAAACCAATAAAATAGTTACAATATGGCTGGCGCGCAAATAAACATCGTTAAACGAGACGGAAAGAGTGAAGTTTTCTCAATAGAAAAAATCAAGAACGCTATCAGGAAAGCCTTCCTTTCTGTCGGTAGTTTTGCCGCTGATGACGACCTTACAATTATACTCTCGCATGTGAGAATTGCAGACGGCATGAGCGTCGAAGAGATACAGAATCAGGTCGAACTTGCCTTGATGAGAGAGAAGTATTATACGATTGCGAAAGCGTATATGCTTTACCGTCAGCAACATACAGAAGACCGTGAGGTTAGGGAGAGATTGGATTTCCTTGTTAATTATTGCAAGGCTGACAATGCCGCTACAGGCAGCAAATACGACGCTAACGCTAATGTTGAGCATAAGAATATAGCTACACTTATAGGTGAGATTCCAAAGGCTGGATTTATCCGCCTCAACAGACGTCTCCTGACTGACCGTCTTAAGGATATGTATGGTAAGGACTTCGCCAACAAGTATCTGAAGCTCTTAGGGGAACACTTCATCTATAAGAATGACGAGACTTCTCTTGCCAACTATTGCGCAAGTATCACGATGTATCCTTGGCTTCTCAACGGAACTTTGAGCATAGGCGGTAACTCAACAAAACCGACCAACCTCAAGGCTTTCTGCGGCGGTTTCGTCAACCTTGTATTTATCGTTTCAAGTATGCTTTCCGGAGCATGCGCTACTCCTGAGTTCCTGATGTATATGAACTACTTTATCGAGCAGGAGTATGGCGAGGATTACTATCTTAGGGCTGATGAAGTTGTGGATCTCTCAAAGAAGCAGAGAACAATCAAGAAGATAATAACTGACTGTTTCGAGCAGGTCGTCTATTCAATCAACCAGCCTACAGGCGCAAGAAACTTCCAGGCTGTGTTCTGGAATGTGGCTTACTACGATAAGTACTACTTCAAGAGCCTCTTCGGAGAGTTCAGATTCCCTGACGGATCGGAACCTCATTGGGAGTCTCTTTCATGGCTTCAGAAGACTTTCATGAAGTGGTTTAACGAAGAGAGACTTAAGACCCCTCTGACTTTCCCTGTCGAGACAATGGCATTGCTTTCTGAGAACGGTGATATCAAGGATAAGGAGTGGGGCGATTTCACGGCTGAGATGTACAGCGAAGGGCATTCGTTCTTCACATACCTTAGCGATAATGCGGATTCATTGAGCAGCTGCTGCCGTCTCCGCAATGAGATTCAGGACAACGGGTTCAGCTACACCCTTGGTGCCGGCGGTGTATCTACAGGTTCAAAGAGTGTGCTGACAATCAACCTGAACCGCTGCATCCAGTATGCGGTCAATCACAATGTTGATTATCTTGCGTTCCTCGGTGAGATTGTGGATCTTGTCCATAAGGTTCAGCTTGCCTACAATGAGAACCTTAAGGATTTGCAGCGCAAAGGTATGCTTCCTTTGTTCGATGCCGGATTCATCAATATCGCAAGGCAGTATCTTACTGTCGGCATAAACGGACTCGTAGAGGCTGCGGAGTTCCTTGGAATAAAGATTTCCGATAATAGCCAGTACACTAAGTTCGTACAAGATGTCCTCGGGCTTATCGAAAGCTATAACCACAAGTACAGAACAAAAGACACCATGTTCAATTGCGAGATGATTCCTGCGGAGAATGTCGGTGTAAAACACGCTAAATGGGATAGGGAGGACGGATATGTCGTTCCGAGAGATTGCTACAACAGCTACTTCTATATCGTTGAGGATGACTCGCTTAACATCGTAGACAAATTCAAGTTGCATGGTGAGAAGTATATCAAGCACCTTACAGGCGGTTCCGCCCTGCACATGAATTTGGAGGAGCACCTTTCAAAGGCGCAGTACAGGCAGCTGCTGAGAGTTGCCGCTAAAGAGGGTTGCAACTACTTTACATTCAATATCCCTAATACAATCTGCAACGATTGCGGCCATATTGATAAGCGTTACCTCAAGGAGTGCCCTAAGTGCCACAGCAAGAATGTTGACTATATGACCCGAATTATCGGCTACATGAAGAGAGTAAGCAACTTCTCTGTTGCACGTCAGAAGGAGGCCGCCCGTAGATTCTATGCGATAGACAGAGGTGAAATCGAGGGAATGGCTCTTACTGAGGCGGATGTAGAAAATATGAAAAAAGAGGCTGTTGCTGCTGAGAAACAGAATGTTGCAGTAAAAGTAGGAGAGACAGCATAGCCCTGTTCTTAGACTAAGGATAGTGCGATTGGATTTTTGATGGTGTGCCGAATTAATTTTTGCACACCATCTTTTTAACTCTCTACGGTTATGAAATGTTTTAACTACGATATCGTATGTCAGGAGATTCCTGATGAAGTTACTCTCGCCCTGAATATATCGGGCTGTCCGAACAAATGTCCCGGTTGCCATAGCCCGTGGCTTGCCGGTGATGAGGGAGTAGCTTTGAATGAGAATTTTATTAATCTGCTGATAAATAAGTATATATCTGGTTTGACTTGCGTGTGCTTTATGGGAGGGGATCAGAACCCCGCTGGAATCAACAGGCTTGCCTCTTATATCAAAGCTACATTTCCTCAGTTGAAAACCGCTTGGTATTCAGGTCTTATAGAGCTAAGTGATGCAATTGATGTCTTGAATTTCGATTATATCAAAGTGGGCCCTTATATCGAAGAAAAAGGGGGGCTGAGGTCTCCGAATACCAACCAAAAGTTCTATAAGGTTCTGCGGGGCGGTAAACTTGAACAAGTGCGCTTTGCACCTAAAAATAGCTTTTGAAAATCCTTGTTATAGAAGAACCCATCAAGCCTGTAACTCCTACAATAAATGTAAGAGTAGAAAACGATACTGTATGGTTGAATCGAATGCAAATAGCACAATTATTTGGCAGGGATGTAAAAACAAGCACAAAACATATAAATAATGCCTTAAACGAAGATTTCAGTTGTCGCAAATTTTGCGACAACTGCAGCTGATGGCAAAACATATCATGTAGAACATTATAACCTTGAGATGATTACATCTATTGGATATCGTGTTAAATCTAAGCAAGGTGTTTTATTCAGGCAATGGGCTAATAGGGTCCTAAAAGAATATCTTCTCCGTGGGTATTCAGTTAACCAAAGGTTAATAGAAATGAGTGATCGTCTTGATAGACGTCTATTGGAGCAAGATGGCAAAATCGCATCAATTCGCAGTATGAACCAATTGAAATTCTAACCTATCGACGGGCACACGACCGTTTTCTGATTATAGACGAAGAGGTATACCATCTTGGCGCATCTCTCAAAGATCTTGGTAAAAAATTGTTCGCCTTCTCTCTTTCAGAAGAAATGACAGGAACGGAATTTCTCTCCCGACTTTGAGAAAATCTCTAATAGCCAGGTGAGTAGCTCTCATTCGTAATATGATGTATGAGAATTGCATAGCTGTCAGATCGGGCACATAGCGAAGCCTTTAAGGATAACCTAAGGTAGCAATCCTTTCCTTTGTATAAGACTATAGCAATACCTTGGCTAACAGCTCCTTGAGAAGTTCGCCATCGCCGGCAAGACCTGCCCCTGCGCTTTTTGAATTCAGGTCGCACTCTTTGATCAGGCTTATCGCCAACATCGTCTTCTGAAGAGGATAGTTGCGGCATGCGGTCTCAAACTCCTTCTGTCTTGGACCGAACACTCCGCACCCCTGGGCAGCTTCATAAAAACCCTTATTGTAGGATGTCATCGCCGCTTCTATTCTGAGCATTTGATTGAAATAGAAAAACAACGCTCCTAAGGTCATTTGTATAGGATATTTCTTCGGATTGTTACCAAAGACATCAGCGATCGTGAAGCAACGGAGCCTGTTCTTCTCTCCTATCGCCTTACATAGTTCGAAAGCGTTGAAGTCTCTGCTTATCCCGACGTTGATTTCTACATCCTTGACGGTAATCGTCTTGGAATCAATGCCCTTAAAAAGTTTGTCAAGCTCAAGGACAATCTTTCTCAGACTTGTTCCGGCGTGTTGGGCAAGAAGTTGTGCCGCCTGACTGTCGATGCTGTAGTCTTGGGATTTGACATAGTCCGTAATCCATGCGGCGACTTTCCATTCTTCAAGGATTTCCGACTCCATTACTTGAGCAAGGCCTTTCTTTGCGGCGTCTTGTAGCTTTTTATAGAAAGAAGTCCTCTTGTCCAACTTCTTGCCGGTAAAGGCAAGAACCAATACCGTATCGGATGCGGGATTGGCGATATAGTTTTCGAACGGTTGAAGAGATGAGAAAAGCTGGGCCTCCCTGATTATGACCAATTGTCTGTCAGATTCAACAGGGTATCTGCGGCATAGGCATACGACTTGTCCAGCATCGGTGTCGGATGCGTAGAGTAGGGAGTAGTTGAAGTCCTTTTGTGCGGGAGTAAGGACCTTTTCGTCCAACTTTTTTAGTATGACATCGGAATAGTATGGTTCCTCTCCGGATAGGACATATATCGGTGCGAAAATCCCTCTGTCAATCGCCTCTGAAAGCTCGGCGAATTTCCTTATTCCTGCTTCTCTGTCTTGTCTGAGTGCCATAACACAAAGGTAATGAAAATGGTGAAAAAGACTTTTACTATCTTTGTCTGATATGTCGGAGAAAAAAACAGAGAGACGGCAGGTGTTTGATCCGTTGAGAGGTAAGTATGTGGCACTTACTCCAGAAGAGGCTGTAAGACAAAGTTTTATAAAGTTCCTGATAGAGAAAAGGGCATGGCCGAAGACTCTTCTCATGAGTGAGACAGAGATAAAATTAGGAGAGGTAAGGCAGCGATGTGATATAGTAGGATACGGAAAGTCTCTTACTCCCAAGCTTATCGTGGAGTGCAAAGCGCAGAGTGTCAAGATTACGGCATCTGTATTTGAACAGATATGGAGATATGCCCTGATACTTAAAGTCAGATGGCTGGTTGTCACTAACGGGGTAAGCACATACGCTTGCGAATATTCAGATGAGGAGGGAAAATATAAATACATTGCCGACATACCATATTTTACGGAAGATTGACAAATGGGATTTTTAGATCATAAGATATTCGATATCGTCTCTGAGACGGCAAGGGAGCTGAATACAAGAGCTTTCGTTATCGGAGGGTATGTACGAGACTGTTTCCTTAACAGACATTGCACTGACATCGATATAGTTGTGGAGGGTAGTGGGATAGACCTTGCCAACGCTGTCGGCAAGAAGGTTCATAGTCATGTTTCCGTTTTCAAGAATTTCGGGACAGCGATGTTGATGTTCCAGGGGTTGCAAATAGAATTTGTGGGTGCGAGGAAGGAGTCCTATAGACGTGAATCCAGAAAACCGATTGTCGAAAACGGTACACTTAAGGAAGATCAGGAGAGGAGGGATTTCACTATCAATGCTCTGGCATTCTCGCTCCAGAAAGAGGACTATGGAAATCTTATTGACCCGTTCAGCGGAGTAGCTGATTTGCAGGAAGGTCTGATCCGTACTCCTCTTGACCCGGATGTGACATATTCGGATGACCCCCTGAGAATGATACGCGCGATCAGGTTCGCGTCGCAGTTGGGGTTCACTATC
>CAMGTS010000058.1 GCA_946062035.1 uncultured Bacteroidales bacterium | reverse complement strand
GAGTTTCTTTCTGATTTCCTTAGGTACGGCATTTTTGTTCACCATGATATCCATAGTCTTGTACTTCACGAAAGTCTCTGATATATACCAGATTCCGTCATACTTACCAGTCTTGCCCCAAGAATTCTTGATCATATAATACTTTGTACCGTTCTGATCTTTGGCGATACCGAACAGGTGCATGCCGTGATCGTCAGTAGTGGTCTTGTTGTCATATCCCTGCTGTCTGAGTTCCTGAGTGATTTCAAGCTCCTTGCCAGGTCTTGAAAGGTTATAGATCTCCTCTCTCTTGGCATTAGGATCTCTGCCGACCCAACGCTCCTGATCCGAACCTATCGCCTTTGTATTCGCCTCAACATCAGGAACTACGCCTATACCGTTTCTTGTGAAACCAACCTCGCTCACATCTGAAGCCCATGCTACGGTATAACCGTTGTTGATAGCGTTATCGATAACAGCCATCAGATCCTCAATAGGAATATTGTAGCTAAGATCCCATCTCCAGTTATCAGGAACCTCAATAGCGAACTGAGTGTAGAAAGGATGATGAGTAAAGCTTGTAAGTGACACGTAGTCAGACATATTCAAACCAAGACCCTTAGACACGAACTCTTTCGGAGTGTATTTTACGCCTCTATATTCAACGCTCTCAGGAAGTTTGCCCATATAGGTCTCAAGAATAGCCTTGTATGCGGCTTTGTAGTTATCTGAGATCTGGCCTTTGAGCTGTGTCATACCCTTTGCAAAAGCATGGCTTACGGCGCTCATCTCCTTCATGTTTATCCTCTTCTCACCATTGCGAAGTTCGGGCATCTGGTCGTTGAGGACAACTCCGTAATCCTTGAAAGTATGAATCACATCGTCGAAAGAACCGCCCTCTGCAAGATTGAGATAACCGTCCAATCTTACATACTTCAAGAACTTGTCATAGTAGTTGTAAAATACTGAATACCACTCAGAAAGATTAAGAGTAGTATCCGCCTTGCCGGCCTTGATAGCCTCGCTCTCAAGGAACGATGTGGTAGAGAAGCACCAGCAAGTTCCTGAGCTTCCCTGATTTTTGATAGAAGTGATCGGATTCTCTTTTACAGTAGTGAAGATATAACCCTCTTTCTTCTCCTCTTTTGGTTTATCCTGCGCAAACGCAGAACCCGCTGTCATACAGATAACTGCGGCGGCCATTGCCAAATACTTGATTCTTTTCATAATTGTTTTGTATTTACTGATTTTTACTTTTTGTCTCTTTCTGTTCACTTCATTTGCGTTCGGTGCGATTCGCCATACGATCAGGACGATATCATATCCTAAGGGATATTCATAAACTTATGGGTCTGAAGCGAGACCCTCCACTCAGGGTGGGACTTCACGTAGTCAACTATCTGTAGCATAATCCCTTGCATTCTATTCCACTCCGGCTGCAACAAAAGCGCACAACCCCTTTTCGTCTTCGCCGCATTCTCCTCAGCCCACTTAAAATCTTCCTCGCGACTTATCACTACCTTAAGTTCATCCGCCATCTTAAGTACCTCATCCAAAGGATGTTTCTTCTTCTTAGGCGAAACGCACACCCAATCGAACCTGCCGCTCGGCATAGCGCTTCCGCTTGTCTCAAGAAAAATCTCAAGCCCGGCACCCTTGAGCGAATCGCAAAGAGCGTCCAGATTATGCAACAGAGGTTCGCCGCCCGTTATCACTACCGCCCTTGTACCGCTCCGAACAGCCTCACCGACAATTTGTTCAATCGGAACAAGAGGAAAATCCGCCTTGTTCCAGCTATTCTTCGAATCGCACCATTCACACCCCACATTACAACCCGCAAGCCTGACAAAGAATGTCGGCATGCCGCTGTGAAGCCCTTCTCCCTGCAAAGTGTAAAAACTTTCCACCACAGGAAGAGACTCTGCCCTAACGCACGATGTCTCTATATCCACACTTTTTCCCATTTGGTTTTAAAGATAAGACTATTTGACCGAAAAATAGCAAAAGAGGGGCAACAAACTTACTTTATCCTGCCACAGTGACATATAAACGACGTTTTTACAGCGAAATCATGGTTGGTAAAAGTTTTGAGAAGAGATGTTCCGGACCGACTGAGAAGCCGCAGAGCGGACGGAAAGTAGGTTCGAAAAGGAGGAAAGAATATGAATAACGAAATGAACAATAACAACGGAAATCAGGCATCACAGAAAATGCTTGAACGCTATGCCATCAACCTGAACGACAGAGCCCGTACCGGGAAGTTGGATCCGGTTATTGGCAGAGACGACGAGATCAGAAGGGTCCTCCAGATTTTGAGCAGAAGGACCAAAAACAACCCTATCCTTGTCGGCGAGCCAGGTGTAGGTAAGACAGCTATCGCAGAGGGACTTGCGCAACGAATCGTACATGGCGATGTCGCCGAAAACCTTAAGGGTAAGATCATCTACTCACTTGATATGGGTGCGCTTATCGCAGGTGCGAAATATCAGGGCGAATTCGAGGAGAGGCTTAAAGGCGTTGTCAAAGAGGTCGTAGACAGCAACGGTGAAATCATACTTTATATAGATGAAATCCATACGCTTGTTGGCGCAGGCCAGACAAGCGGCGCTATGGATGCGGCCAATATTCTGAAACCAGCCTTGTCAAGAGGCGAACTGAGATGCGTAGGTTCAACGACTTTGGATGAATACCAGAAGTATTTTGAAAAAGACAAGGCGCTTGAAAGGAGATTCCAGATGGTCATGGTAGACGAACCGTCACCCGCCGAAAGCATTTCAATATTAAGAGGTCTTAAACCGAAATACGAGAATCACCACAAAGTCAAAATCGAGGATGACGCGATCATTGCGGCGGTAACCCTTTCTCACAGGTATATCACCAACCGATACCTGCCGGACAAGGCCATAGACCTTATGGATGAAGCGGCTTCAAAACTCAGATTGGAGATGAACTCCGTTCCTGAGGAAATCGATGAACTCAACAGAAAGATCAAGCAGTTGGAAATTGAGCGTGAAGCGATTAAGAGAGAGGGCAAGTCTCCTAAGCTGACAGAGATCAACAATCAGTTGGAGGAATTAAAGAAACAGCAGAGCATCTACGATGCACAGTGGAAGAAAGAGAAGGCGGTTTTCGACAGCATCCAAAGCAAGAGGGCTGAGATAGAAGCGCTGAACTTCAAGGCTGAAGAGGCCGAAAGAAACGGTGACTATGCTAAGGTCGCGGAAATCAGATACGGCAAGGTCGCTCAGTTGCAGAAAGAGATTGACGAGGAGAGCAAGAAAATTTCAGAAAACGAGCATCCTCTTATAGATGAGGAGGTTTCACCAGACGATATCGCCGAAGTAGTCGCAAAATGGACGGGAATACCTGTGGCAAAGATGATGCAGAGCGAGAAGTTCAAACTGCTCAACTTAGAGGATGAACTTCACAAGAGAGTGGTAGGTCAGGATGAAGCCATCGCAGCGGTTTCAAACGCCGTAAGACGCTCTCGTGCAGGGCTTCAGAGCGGGAAACGCCCTATCGGTTCGTTCCTGTTTATGGGTACGACAGGTGTAGGTAAGACCGAACTTGCAAAAGCCCTCGCCGAATTCCTGTTTGACGATGAAAACATGATGACGAGAATCGATATGTCTGAGTATCAGGAGAGTTTCGCCGTAACAAGGCTTATCGGAGCGCCTCCGGGATATGTAGGATATGACGAAGGCGGTCAGTTGACAGAGGCGGTAAGGCGTAAACCATACTCCGTGATTCTGTTCGACGAAATCGAAAAGGCTCATCCTGATGTCTTTAATATCCTGTTGCAAGTCCTTGATGACGGGCGACTTACGGACGGCAAAGGCAGGACGGTAAACTTCAAGAACACAATCCTGATAATGACGAGCAACTTAGGTTCGGAAATCATTCAGGATTACAACTCGAAGATGAGCGGTGAAAACACTCCCGAGGCCGAGAAGCGCAATTCCGACCTACTCGGTGAATGCAAGAACAAGGTAATGAGCCTCTTAAAGCAGAGAATCAGACCTGAGTTCCTGAACAGAATCGATGAAATCGTGATGTTCCGCCCGCTCAGCAGAGAGAATGTCAAAGGAATCCTTAACCTGCAGATTGCCCAGGTCAAGAAAAATCTTGAAGACAAGGGAATTACGATTGATTTCGGAGAAGACGCCATCAACTGGTTGGCCGATGAGGGGTATGACATCGCATACGGCGCCCGCCCCATCAAGCGACTCCTGCAGAAAGAGGTTATCAACAATCTTGCATCAGAACTTATCGCAGGCAAGATCTCTTCCGGCAGCAAGATAAGCGTCGGAATCGCTGACGGCAAGTTGGAGTTCAAAAACTCATAACGCCATATATCAGTATAGCGTAAGGCAGGAAGGAGACCGGCTCATATCGACCGGCCTCCTTTTTTATATTGAAGCGTGTGGTGCGTTTTTTGTAAATTTGCGGCGTATTATGCAGAAAAAGCCAAAATACATAAAGAACTTGTTCGGACGCAGTGCCGCCGTCACCCCTGAGTACCAAAACCTCAAGGAGATCGGCAGCATCGGATTTTCATACATCCTCAACACCCATAATGGAGGGGAAGTATTGAAAGGGATAATGGATATTTTTAATAATCAAGGCATTCCATTCACCGGACTGGTTGTTGAGCCGAAGCGGAACATCATCAAGAAAATCAATGCGGAATACCCGTCGCTGCTTGCGAATGAAAATCTGCAGCTCGGGCAGAAGGAGCATGTCGGGTTCAAATGGCTGCCCCGCATCAGAAAAGAGGACAAGTTTTACAACACGACATACGACCTGTTTATCAGCTTCAATTCTGACTGCGACTACAAATATGCGCACATCGCAAAAAATGTCAACGCCAAGATGAAGGTAGGAATGCAGAATTCAAAGTATATCGGATACACGATGGTAATCAGAGGCGAAAACGACAACATGCTGAACGAATCGGAGTTTCTCAGACAGGTATTCAACTATACAAAAAGCATAGAGAGCATCGCAGATGGAGCTGAACGATAACGAAGAATTGGATTTCGAGAGAGAGCGTTTCAAAGCCCTTTACACCGCTTTTTCAAAGTTCGACAGAGCCGCGAAAAAAGGCGATGAACTTCCCCTGTTGAGCGAAGAGGAGTATGGTTTTGTCGTGGACGAATATGTCAGAAACGGCAACGACACCATGGCGGAAGTAGCGGCAGAAGAGGGATTTGCGGCATATCCTTATTCTTTGGACCTGCTTGTCAAATATTGCGATTCGCTTGTGGTTCAAAAGGAGTTGGAGGAGGCTCTTGACGTTCTCAACGACTATAGGGATTCTTTTCCGCCAAGTTCGGAGATTTACCTCTCATACAGCAGGATTTTCATAGGGAAAAAGAAGATAAAGCTTGCCCGTCAATATTACGAGAAAGCCATTGATATAGAGGAATTTCCTGAAGAGATATGCGATTCGGTCCACACACTCGCCCAAGACTGCATGGAGAACGAAGAGTTCAAGGAAGCCATCTTCTATTTAGACCGTGCCAAGGAGTTGTCCAAGATGTGGTCTACTAAGAATTCCAAGGCTGAAACACCTGAAAATCTTGCGACTATGTATTTCGACTATGCATATTGCAGCGAGAAGGTCGGTGATATAGGAAACTCTATCAAATACTATAACCAGTACTTGGACATAGACCCGTTCAGCGATGCGGCATGGTACAACATCGGCACAATGTACGCCAAGCTCGCCGACCTGAAAAAGGCACAAGAGGCTTTCGAATACGCCGTCGCATTGAACAAAGAGAACTCATCGGCGCTATACAACCTTGCGATAGTCTATGTCAACACCGATGAATACGATAAGGCCATATCCACTTTCAACGATTTTCTGAACATAGAAAAGGGCAATATCGAGGGGATCATAGGTCTTGCTGACTGCTATATCGCAATCAACAACCTGAAGCAAGCCGAGATTCTGCTAAGAAAGGCGTTGATGCTTGACCCGAGCTGCAAGGAGGCGGCTTTCGGGCTGAAAGCCATTGAAAAACTGAAAAAAGACAATACTGAAGATGAATAGACTGAAAGAGTATATCATGCTGACCCTCAAAGGGGCGGGCATAGGTGCGGCGAACGTGATACCGGGAGTGAGCGGAGGTACAATCGCTTTCCTTACAGGCATTTATGAGAGGCTTATCAATTCCATCAAATCCTTCAACCTGTCAAGTTTCAAACAGCTTTTCAAGGGGGACTTCAAGGGATTCGCAAAGGCCACCGATCTCGCTTTTCTCGGCTGCATCTTTTTAGGATTGCTCATCAGCGCCTTTTCTCTTTCCAAGTTGATGGTATATCTGCTTCACAATCATCCGATTATAACATGGAGCTTCTTCTTCGGGCTTGTATTGGTATCGTGCTGGTACGTAGTAAAAGATATAAAGGTCTGGAATATCGGAACTTACATCAGCCTTGCGGCAGGCATAGCCGTTGCGGTATATGTCTGCCTGGCCTCTCCGTCCGAGACTCCCGACACATGGTGGTTCCTGATGATTTGCGGAGCCATCGCGATTTGCGCCATGATCCTGCCTGGTATTTCCGGCAGTTTTATTTTGGTACTCCTCGTCAAGTATGAGTATGTAATGAACTGCATAAGCAGCCTTAACATACCCGCTCTGCTATTGTTCGCCTTAGGCGCTGTCATCGGTATCGTCGCATTCTCCCATCTGCTGAGTTGGCTTCTGAAAAAGGCATACTATCAGACTATGGCGTTGCTTACCGGTTTTATGGTCGGCTCACTGCTGAAAATCTGGCCTTGGCAGAGAATCCTTGCAGGTGTAGGCGACAAAGCGATCAGCCGCCCTACCACTCCTGAAATCTACAGCGGACTCACAGGATTGTCGCCACAGATCGGCTCGGCTATCCTATTCGCTATCATAGGCATAGCTATCGTTGTCATATTGGAGACTTTGGCCGCAAAAGGCAAGTCCAAAGAGAGCTGCGACACATCGAAATAGCTCCCTATTCATCCTGATTACGGCAACAGCTCGGGACACGACATTACAATTTTAGAGCGCACTCTTGTACCAAGCAGTGCGCTTTTTGTGCCTTAAATTGCGTTATGATTACCAAAAACGAACGACGCTCAATTCAATCCTCAGCTTCCGCACAAAGGATTCTGACTCTGATAACAGATTGAAAAACTTCATAGAACACGATACTCCTCTTGGCAAGAGAAGCACTCTACGCTTTAAATGTAACACTTTTACCGAAATAACGGCCTCAACCCTAATACTATCGAGTAAAATTAAATACTATCTGCTCAACAAAAGCCGAAATTGTTGAGCAGTTTCTCTTTTCAAGCACATCCAACTTCCAGATTCTCCGCAAAATAGCCCATGCGGTCTCTCTCTTCCCGAGAGAGGGAAAAAAGATTCAGCGAACAGATAAAACAATCGAACAATGAGAACAAAATTGATTTTAACAATTATAGTGTTGCTATGCAGCTGTTTATCAGTTAATGCTCAGGCATATAAACCAATAA
>CAMGTS010000057.1 GCA_946062035.1 uncultured Bacteroidales bacterium | reverse complement strand
AGGAATGAAGTTTAGTATAAAATATTTGATTTTGTTGGCGGTGGCGGCTTCAATGGCCCTTGCCGGTTGCCATAAAGATGGTGATGATGATGAAGACGGATTCATGGAGGGGACGTTGAATTATGATATCCCGGCTTATTCGCTTGTAGGAAAGTCGTATACCGTAAGGTCAGGAGGCATTGTCTCACCGGAGTCCGGGATCACTTATTTCTGGACTTCATCCATATCTCCGAAAGATACTGTCAAAGGTGCTGAGGATCAGGTTGTCGAGGCTACATTTACCATACCGGACTCTCTTGCTACATTCAGTATTGTGCAGCACGCCAAGGCGGATGGATACTATCAGACAACCGGTACAAGATATTGCACAAGCATAAAGCCATACATAGGAGGTTCGTTGACAGGGGCGACAGCTCCGACTGATTCTATAAGAGACTTGCGTGACGGGCAGTTCTATTATATAGTCGAGGCGGGAAACCTGATTTGGTTCGCCGAGAATCTCAACTATGGCGGTGCGGGAGCCGCATATTCCTCTGCTGATGATGCGGGAGTTGTTTTAGGCCGACTCTATACTTGGAACGATGCTACGGGCGGAGTAAGCGGAAGCGGTTTGGCGGGTGGGCCTACCGGGGTTTGTCCTGATGGCTGGAGTATCCCTACAAACGAAGACTGGGAAGATCTTGCCGAGGCGTTGGGAGGAAAACACTACGACTTCTTGGACAACTGGTTAGGTCTTGGCGAGATGGTCATGGTAGACGCTTCTTTCAACGGAACAAAATTCTGGCCGTTCAGCGGAAAGGTCACACCGCAGGGTAAATTCGGATGGGACGCGCTTGCTGCGGGTTATTGCGTGAACAATTACAATAATTACTACGGCTTGTCGAACAACGCATATTTCTGGAGTTCAACAGAAATGAACGGTGCGGACGCATACTATAGGACTCTCTACTACGACATGCCGAACTTCCCGTTCGGTTATGCCGCTAAAAATGATTTGGGAGCGTCTGTGCGTTGTGTGAAACTTAAGAATCAGTAATCAAACAAATAAAAATAAGGATATGAAAAAGTTTGTCAGCTCAGGTACGATAGTAGTCGTTTTGGTAATTCTTGCCATTCTTATCTGGGGCATAGGAAGATATAATAACATGGTCAAAGGTGGTGAGGCTGTTGACAGCGCATGGGGTAATGTGGAGAATGCATACCAGAGAAGGGCGGATCTTATTCCGAATCTTGTAGCTACTGTCAAAGGCTATGCAGAGCATGAGGAATCCACTTTGCAAGAGGTGGTTGAGGCTCGTGCTAAAGCTACTGAGACTCACATAGACGCTTCTGAACTTACCGCTGAGAATATCCAGAAATTCCAGGAGAGTCAGGGTGCTTTGAGTACCGCTCTCGGCAAACTTCTTATGATAAGGGAGAGTTATCCTGAACTTAAGGCGAATCAGAATTTTCTTGAACTTCAGAGTCAGTTGGAGGGTACTGAAAACCGTATCAATATCGCCCGTACTGAGTTTAATGAAAAGGCTCAGGCGTTCAACGTTTCGATCAAGAAGTTCCCTGCCAACATCATAGCTTCTATCGGCGGTTTCAAGGAACGCAGCTACTTCAAATCAAAGGAAGGTTCTGACGTGGCGCCAGCAGTGCAATTCTAACCCATTGTAAGCAAGTGCTTTTCAGACACAGACTCATATCACGTGAAGACGAGTGGAAAATCGTAGCTTCGATAAAGGAGGCCGAACTCAATACGTCAGGCGAGATCCGTGTCCATATTGAATCGGTGTGCGAAGAGGCTGACCCTATAGCCCGTGCCGTATATCTTTTCAACGAGCTTGGAATGTACAGGACCAAGGCACGCAATGGAGTTTTGATATATGTCGCACTTAAATCCCATCTGTTTGCGTTTATCGGAGATACCGGGATAGATGCGGTTATACCAAAGGGTTTCTGGAATGAGATAAAGGTCTCTCTTGCTGAGGATTTTAGAAACGGTGAAGTAGCTGATGGCATAAGAAAGGCCGTCCTCGCAACGGGAGAGCTTTTGAAAAAGGAATTTCCATATAGGGAGGATGATGTCAACGAACAAAGTGATGAAATCTCTTTTGGTAAATAGGTTGACTTTTAAAGTGTTAGGGCTATTGCTCACGCTTTGTGCATCTGAGATGATATGTTTCGCTCAGGAACTTCCTTTGCGTAATATGATTGAGACCGAGTTTTTGGATTCTATCAACAGGGTCGCAAAAAATGCAGCGGAAGAGTCTTTGCAACGTGCGGCAGTAGTAAAAAATTCTGATGGAAAGGTAATATCCACATCATACGGCCCCACAATCGCGACTCAACCATATACACCGGCAAGCGAGGAGTCTTTGAGCAAGGCGTTAAATTCTTTGGAGGAGGCTCAAAAGCTTTGGTCATCGGGTAAAATAAAAAGCGCTGAGGGGTATGTTCCCGCCCGTCCGAATCCACCCCGTCTGGTGTGTGATTATACTGGAATTCTGACTGACAACCAGACGAATGCATTGGAATTCAGGTTAGTTGAGTTCGCTAATAGGACATCTAACCAAATAGCCGTTGTGATAATGCCGACATTCTTCGGCTTGGACAAGGCGGAGATGGCTTACAGGATAGGTAAAAATTGGGGGGTAGGGCAGAGTAAATTCAATAATGGAGTAGTCATGCTGATTAAACCCAAAGTCGGAAACGAATCGGGTGAGGCATATATAGCGGTCGGAACAGGACTTGAACCTGTACTTACAGATGCTCTTGTGCGCAGAGTGGTGGAACTCAGAATGATATCCGCATTCAGAGAGAATGACTACTACCACGGAATAGACGATGCGCTGAATATAATCTTCCCTATAGCGGCGGGTGAAATCTCAACGGATGAATTCGCACCAAAAGACGATGATTTGTTTTGGCTGATACCGGTCGCTTTTCTATTCATACTTTTTGGCTGTATCGCAGCGTTCTCCAAGACCGGAGGTGGTAATGACGGTCAGAATATGGGCGGAAACGGGCGTAACAGAAACGATAACGATGCCGCACTCGCATTCTTGATGGGCAGCATTTTGGGCAACTCCGGAAGAAGAAGCGGCGGTTTCGGTGGCGGCTATGGCGGCGGAGGCGGTTTTGGTGGCTTCGGAGGATTCGGAGGCGGTGGCTTTTCGGGTGGAGGAGCAGGAGGCAGTTGGTAGTCTCTATTCTGTCTCTTCGTTCTTTTCGAAAGCGTTGACAATCTTCGAAACAAGCGGATGACGGACAATATCTTCCGTTCCGAAGTTTATAATCCCAATACCTCTTATCCCTTTCAGCATTTTCAATCCTTTGGCAAGTCCTGAATCACCCTTATTCGGGAGGTCGATTTGGGTCATGTCTCCGGTGACTATGAATTTTGAGTTGTTGCCCATTCTTGTAAGGAACATTTTAAGCTGCCCTAAAGAAGTGTTTTGCGCTTCATCTAAGATAACGAATGAACCCTCAAGTGTACGTCCTCTCATATAAGCAAGCGGGGCGATTTGGATAATCCCTTCATCTATAAGGTCTTTTAGCTTCTGCTGAGGAATCATGTCTCCGAGCGCATCGTATAACGGCTGCAAATACGGATCAAGCTTCTCTTTTAAATCACCAGGCAAGAAACCGAGCCTTTCTCCCGCTTCCACGGCAGGTCTTGTCAGGACAAGACGCTTTACTTCTTTATTTTGTAAGGCTCTTACGGCCAATGCGATAGCCGTATATGTCTTGCCTGTTCCGGCAGGGCCGAGCGCAAAAATCAGATCTTTACTGCGATAATACTCCACAAGCTGCTTCTGATGCTTTGTCCTTGCGGTGACAGGTTTGGCGTTATTGCCGACAACTATAAGGTCCTCCTCATTGTACGACGTTCCGGTATCTGTTTTAACGTCTTGTAACTCGCCTGATTTAGAGGTTTTTGCTATCGTATCTTTCTTGGCGCATACGGTGTCGACATCATCGGTGTTGAGATGCCTTTTGTTGCGACGGATAGAGACAAGTCCGGCGATTGCGTTTTCAAATGTGTTGATGTCTTTGTACGATCCCTTGAGCTTGATTGTATTCCCTCTTGGAACGACTTTAAGGTTAGGGAAGTACGATATCAGATGATTGATGGTCTTGTCGTTGATTCCGTAAATGTCAACAGGATCTATCTCGTTTAGTGTGATTTTTTTCTCGGCCATTTTATTCGGTAATTACTTTTACAAGTTGTTTGTCTTTTATGAGACCGTATGTTTTTGACATCAGGTCGAACGCCGCTTTGTGTGTAGGAGTCTCTCCCCCTTTTTGGTATGTTTCGCCGTTGATGAATTCTTCAATCGGAACAACCGTATAGTCGCTTTCGAGTTCACCTTTTCTGAAGCACCATGTATATTCCCATTCAGGCATTGCGAGAGAAATTTTTCCGCTCAGTAAATTCTTTATGAATCTGAGCCTTACAAAGGTCCCTACCTGTGTGTAAGCGGGGTCGCTCTGATTTGAGATATAGTTCCCTAAAGAGTAGAACACGACTCTTTTTACCGCAGGTTCGGACTCTGTCAGTGGCGCTGTAGCGGATGAAGATTCTGTATAGATATAAGCCTCTTCGGGGACATGTGGGTGGCTTCCTATTATAACATCGACCCCTTCATTGAACATAAACTCCGCATACTCTTTCTGCTCTTGTGAAGGTGAGAGATGGTACTCCTCCCCCCAATGAGGCAATGCGATGATTATATCAGCCTTAGAGAGTCTTGCCTTTGCGATGACTTCCCTAATGTATGTGCTGTCCTGAAGGTTTACATGATAGGGCGGTGTAACCGGCATTCCGTTCGTATCGTATGTATAATTGAAAAAGGCGAATTTTATCCCTTTGATGGTCAATATCATCGGATCATTCTCTTTCTCTTCGTCACTGGTACGGTAGACACCGATGGTAGGGACACCGATTTCTTCGTAAGCTTTGAATGTGTTTTCGAATCCGGTCTTGCCCTTGTCGGCTATGTGGTTGTTTGCAAGCATGAACAGACCTATCCCCGCATCCTTGGCCGCATAAGCGATTTCCGGTGGTGCCGAAAAAGTGGGATAGCCGCTGTATGGCCGGGTCCCGAGCGTAAATTCCATATTGGCGACCATCAGATCTGCCTGTCTGAATCTCCCCTTCAAATGCCTGAACGCATTTTCGTAGTTATAGGTTTTTCCTTCTCCTTTTGAGAGAGCGGCGGAAATCTGTCCCCCGTGCTGCATTACATCTCCTATAAATGAGATGGTTACAGTGTCTGTTATGCTGAGCGGTGACTTATTGCTTTGCGCAAATGCACAAGCGGCTGTTACAAGAACTACAAACAGCGTCGAAAAATAGCGTTTTTCCATATAGACAAATATATGATTTTTTATGATTAATATCTTTAATTGATTAATTTTGCTCAGCTTAGAAGTTACCATTATAGTTATGAAAGCCAACATCTTAATCATATTGTCTACAACGGCTATGCTGCTCTCCGGGTGCGATTTCGTGAGGAGGAGTCTCGGCATGCCGACTTCAGATGAGCTTGATGCGAAGAAAACTGAAATATTGAAGACTGAGGCACAGAAAAAAGCTAAGGCTGACTCTGTGGCGAAAGCCTTGAAAATGGCTCAGGATTCGGCTTCCATGAAAAAATCGGATCCGTCTAAAGATTATCTCTATTACATTGTGGTCGGGGTTTTTGAGGAGAAAAAAAACGCTGAGAGAGTCTATGAGCAAATTTCTGGGCTTGTTGAAGCTCCGATAATGAAAGCTTGGGCGGGGATGACAATGGTCGCGGCAGGCGGTGCTGATACCATGTCGGAAGCGACTGTGATTCTTGAAAAGATAAGGCCTACCGTGCCTGACGCATGGGTCTATAAAACAATCGGAAGGTCGGCTGACAAATGATTTATATTCTTTGAAATCAAATAGTTATATAATATGAAAACAACAGTTTATACTCAGAAACATATTGAGCTTGGCGCTAAGATGGTGCCTTTCGCAGGTTTCAATATGCCATTGGAATACACAGGAATCAGGGCTGAACATATGGCCGTCAGAGAGAGCGTTGGGGTTTTCGATGTCTCTCACATGGGAGAGTTTATGGTCAGCGGACCTAAGGCTCTCGCTTTTATCCAATATGTGACAAGCAATGATGCTTCCCAGCTTTTCCCAGGAAAGGTGCAGTATTCTTGCATGCCTAACGGCAACGGTGGAATTGTAGATGACCTTGTTATCTATTGCTTTGACAATGAAAAGTATATGATGGTCGTTAATGCTGCCAACATCGATAAGGATTTTGCGCATCTGACACCTTATGCATCGAAATTCGGCCTCGAAGTAGGAAAGGATTTCTGCAATGTATCTGACGCTACAAGCCAGCTTGCGGTTCAGGGCCCTAAGGCGATGGAAGTTATGCAAAAGATTGCGAGTGAGAATATTATGGATATGGAGTATTACACTTTCAAATGTCTGAAAGTCGCCGGTATTGATGTGTTGTTCTCTACGACAGGCTATACCGGAGCGGGAGGTTGCGAGGTATATGTGAGAAACGAGGATGCCTTGAAACTTTGGGATGCGATATTTGAAGCGGGCAAACCTGAGGGTATAGTTCCTGCCGGACTCGGTTGCCGTGATACGCTCCGTCTTGAGATGGGCTTCTGCCTCTATGGTAATGATATTGACGATTCTACATCTCCACTTGAGGGAAATCTTGCATGGATTACCAAGTTCAACGATGTAAAAGGTGATTTCATAGATAAGGACTATCTTCTTAAGCAGAAAGCGGAGGGGCTCAAGAGAAGACTCTGCGGTTTCGAGTTGTTGGATAGAGGTGTTCCGAGACACGGATACGAGATTTGCAATGCTGAGGGAGAGCAGTTGGGATATGTGACAAGCGGCGGTATCAGCCCTTGTACAGGCAAGCCTATAGGAATGGGATATGTTGCGGCGCCATTGTATAAATTGGGTTCTGAGATTTATATCAAGGTAAGAGACAGACTTCTCAAAGCTTCTGTCGTAAAACCACCATTCTACAAGGCGTCTGAGAAGTAAGATGAGAGTGAAAAGGGGGCTGGCGTTCCTGCCGTGTGCGATAATGTTGTTTGTATGCACAGGCGGAATCACCGCACAGAACAAAGATTATAATTCTGAAGATACGCTGCGGGCGAACGTGGCGTATCTTACTGATTTGAAGCTCTCCGGAAGAGTTGCGGGGAGCGACGGCGAAGCGGCTGCGGCGAAATACATATATCATTATCTGCAGTCGGTCGGTCTGATGATGACCTCTCCCGAGACCGGGGACGATTTCGGTATCGTAAATGAGTTTACGGGTGATACGCTCCGTTCAAGAAACATTATCGGGATAATTCCGGGATATGACCCTAAACGTAAGGGGGAATATCTTCTGATAGGGGCTCATATTGACAGTCAGGTTTATCCAGGAGCGGATGACAATGCGAGCGGTTGTGCAGTCCTGATGAATCTGGCCAAGACTATCTCCGAAAACAAATTTATGTTCAGCCGCTCTGTCATCATCGCCTTTTTCGGGGCGGGAGAGCTTAATATGGCGGGGAGCTGGTATTTCCTTAACCGCTCGTTTTCCGAACAGGATAAGATTGTGGCGATGATTGACCTGAATTCTCTTGGTAGAAGTGGTGGAGATACTGAATTTCAGGTATTTGCCGGGCTTCAGGGACAAAGTGTGTATGAAAGTATCATAACCGCGGGAGAACAGCCTTTCGCTAT
>CAMGTS010000056.1 GCA_946062035.1 uncultured Bacteroidales bacterium | reverse complement strand
ATACGAAAGCCTTAACCTTATTTCCATCCTTAAGGAAATTCTTTGCATGATTCAGCTTGAACTGGAAGTCGTGCTCATCGGTATTCGGACCGAATCTAAGCTCCTTAATTTCTGTCTTTGAGGCGTTTGCCTTCATTTCTTTCGCCTTTTTCTTCTGCTGATAAAGATACTTCTGGTAATCTATTATCTTGCAGACAGGCGGAGCGGCGTTTGGCGCAATCTCAACCAAATCCAACTCCAATTCTTGAGCCATCCTCAGCGCCACGGCTGTAGGATAAACTTTCTGCTCGGGAACGTTGTCCCCCACAAGCCTTACCTCAGGTACTCTGATTTGCTCGTTGACCCTCGCTCCGTCTTCCTGTTTCTTATTGTTACGAAATTTCGGATCCGGTCCTTTAGAACCTGCCGGCCTGTTGGCTGTATCGTTTTGCTGACCTGCCGGTCTCGCAAAATGGTTGGCTCCTTGCGGTCTATAACCTCCGGAGTGCGGTTTAAATTGTGCGATAAAAAAATCCTCCTATATAAAATTGTTTAACTTTCTAAAATTCAGCAGGTTTAACCGGTTCTCCAAGTTCTTCGCTGATCTTTTCGCCTATCAGATTAACGAACTCTTCAACCTTCATAAACCCTAAGTCTTTGCCTCCCTGCTGCCTTACAGAGACACTTCCGCTCTCCATTTCTTTCTCGCCAACGACAAGCAGATAAGGCATTCTCTTCATCTCGTTCTCTCTGATTCTCTTGCCGATAGTTTCGTTGCGGTCGTCCAAAGCGGTGCGAATTTCGGAATTTTTCAAAGAACTGCAAACTTTTTTAGCAAAATCTACATATTTCTCACTTACCGGAAGTACAACGCACTGGTCAGGGGTAAGCCACAACGGGAGATTTCCTGCGGTATGTTCAAGGAGAACAGCGACAAAACGCTCCATAGAGCCGAACGGCGCACGGTGGATCATAATCGGGCGATACTTCTTATTATCAGCCCCGGTATACTCAAGTCCGAACCTCTCAGGAAGGTTGTAGTCAACCTGAATGGTACCCAACTGCCATTGTCTGCCGATAGCGTCCTTAACCATGAAGTCAAGTTTAGGGCCATAGAACGCAGCCTCTCCATATTCAATCTTAGTATTAAGACCCTTCTCCGAAGCCGACTCGATGATAGCCTGCTCAGCCTTTTCCCAATTCTCCTCAGTACCGATATACTTGCTTCTGTCAACTTTGTCTCTTAAGGAAATCTGAGCGGTATACTTGTCGAACTTCAAAGTCTTGAAGATATAAAGGACAATATCGATGACCTTGCAGAACTCCTCTTTCAACTGGTCAGGTCTTACGAAAAGGTGGGCGTCATCCTGGGTAAAGCCTCTTACTCTTGTAAGCCCGTGAAGCTCACCGCTCTGCTCATATCTGTAAACCGTTCCGAACTCTGCGAAACGGAGAGGAAGATCCCTGTATGAACGTGGTTTGGTCTTGTAAATCTCACAATGGTGAGGGCAGTTCATAGGTTTGAGAAGGAACTCTTCTCCCTCCTGAGGCGTAGTTATCGGGCGGAATGAATCCTTACCGTACTTAGCCCAGTGACCGCTCGTAACATACAACTCTTTCTGACCTATATGAGGAGTGATGACCGGAAGGTATCCATAATCACTCTGCACCTTTCTGAGGAAGTTCTCCAACCTTGTACGCAATGCAGCACCTCTCGGCAGCCACAATGGAAGACCCGGGCCCACCTTGCTACTGAACGCAAAAAGCTCCAAATCCTTACCTAACTTTCTGTGATCTCTTTTCTTCGCCTCCTCAAGCACCTTCAGGTATTCGTCCAAAAGCGACTTTTTAGGGAAAGTTATACCATAGATACGGGTAAGCATCTTTCTCTTCTCATCACCTCTCCAATATGCGCCTGCGATAGACGTAAGTTTGATAGCCTTGATGAGAGAAGTAGACATCATGTGAGGTCCGCGGCACAGGTCGGTAAAATTGCCATTCGTATAGAATGATATCGTACCGTCCTTCAATTCCGAAATAAGTTCTGTCTTATATTCGTCGCCTTTGTTATTAAAATATGTAAGAGCCTCATCCTTAGGCATATCCTTACGCACGAACGCCTCGTTAGTACGGGCGAGCTCCAACATCTTATCTTCGATTTTCTTCAAATCAGCCTCTACGAGGGTCCTGTCTCCGAGATCCACATCATAATAGAAACCATTATCAATCGCCGGACCGATACCGAACTTCACGCCCGGATAAAGAGTCTCGAGAGCCTCAGCCAAAAGGTGCGAAGAAGAGTGCCAGAAAGCCTTTTTGCCCTCTTCATCCTCCCACTTGTGAAGTTTGATTTCAGCATCAGCTTCGATAGGCATTCTAAGGTCTGCCAACTGACCGTTTACAGAGACAGACAACACCTCTGCGGCAAGACGGGGACTGATGCTTTCCGCGATTTGGTAACCCGTTACGCCTTTTTCAAAATCTCTTACACCACCGTCAGGGAATGTAATTTTAATTGTACTCATAATATTTATTTAATGTTTTAGAGGTGCCATACACCGGCACTTCTTCGTATTTACCGAAGCGCAAATTTAGTCATTTTGTATTACAAACATACATTGACTTTTTATTACCTTGCGCTCTGCAAAATAATGTTAAAAAATTATAATCGAATGGCAACTAAAGGAAATTTGAACAGCGCCGCAATAGACGCGCTCGTATTGGCTTTAATCGTAATTTTTTGCGGACTTATTTCAAGTTTGGCTTCGTTTTTAGGGTGGATCATGTGGATTGTACAGCTCGTGGCGACAGTCTGGATGCTCGTCCGCTTCATGAAAAGATTCTCGAAAAAGAATGCGGCTGAAAACGGTTCGACTACCTATGGCCAAGCTTTCACATATGGTTTCTTGGTTTCTCTCTGCTCAGCGGTAGTTATCGCCGTATACGCTTATTTTGATGTGAAGTTCATCAATGCCGAGACCATATCAACCGCAATGGAGGCCGCAAGACAACAGATGGCCGGCATGGGTCAGGAAGAGATCTTGGATAAGGTTTTGGACAATCTTCCTTTCATAACATTGGTAGGCAGACTTGTATGGTGTACGATACTCGGTGTCGTTTTCTCAGCGATAATCGCAAACTCCTGCAAGATAGAGGGAGCCGCAGAGAGCACAGAGGATATTATTAAATAGCAACCATTTAAAGAGAAATTTACCGATGGATATTTCTATTGTCGTTTCGCTTTTCAATGAAAAAGAATCTCTCGCAGAGCTTGTAGAGAGAGTAAGTAAAGTCATTTCAGCCAAAGGACTGACCTATGAAATAATCATGGTCAATGACGGAAGCGATGACGGGTCGTGGGAAGAAATAGAAAGACTCTCGAAACTTTACCTTGACGCTGACGGCAAAAGTGTTATCCACGGTATATGTTTCCGTCGCAATTACGGAAAATCCGCCGCCCTGTTCTGCGGATTCGAACAAGCCCAGGGCGAGGTTGTAATTACAATGGATGCGGACCTGCAGGACGATCCGGATGAGATTCCGGAATTGTACAGGATGGTCAAGGAAGATGGATATGACCTTGTAAGCGGCTGGAAGAAAAAGAGATACGACAATACGTTTACAAAGAATATCCCGTCAAAGCTATATAACGCCACCGCCAGAAAAGTCACAGGGGTCAGACTTCATGATATGAATTGCGGGTTGAAAGCCTACAAGAATGAGGTGGTAAAGAATATCGAGGTTTATGGCGAGATGCACCGTTTTATTCCGTTCCTCGCAAAAGAAGCCGGATTCGGCAAAATCGGAGAAAAGGTTGTCCGCCACCACAAACGCAAATACGGGAAAAGCAAGTTCGGACTCAGCCGGTTCGTAAACGGCTATCTCGACCTGATGAGTCTCTGGTTTTTGCAGAAATTCGGCAAAAAGCCGATGCACCTTTTCGGAGTTCTCGGAACGCTGATGTTCTTGATAGGAATAGTCATAACTCTCTGGATAATAGCCAAGAAGCTTATCATACAATCCCAGATGGGAGCACAGATTGCAGCCCAAGGATTCACGACTTTGAAAATGAGAGCCGTCACAGACCAGCCGCTTTTCTACCTTGCGCTCTTCGCCGCACTTATCGGAGTAATGCTTTTCCTGACAGGATTCATAGCGGAACTCGTCAGTCGCAACAGCATAAACCGCAACTCATACAATATCCGTGAAAGATTCTGATTCTCTATCAAATGGGCAGATAAAAAAGCGGTGTCAGATTTAGAATCTGACACCGCTTTTTTAAGATCTCCACAGCCGTTAATCCACGTCTACCTCTATAAGATTGAAGTGCTTGTCAAATGTAAGCTCTACCATATTGGTAAGCTTCACTTCATATCCTTTTTTATCTCTATCAATCTTTTTGACCGCTGTTTTCGGGTACTTCATCCTGATCTGTTGCCAGATTGCCTTAGGAATAAGGGCCAACGGAACAACTGACGCTTTGCTCTCAATTTCCTTCCAATCGCCCGACTTGTCGAACTCTATCTTGTCTCCGTTATCAAAAACCACTTCATACTCCTTTTTGAAGTGTTCCTTCTTCACGGTTGCAAGTACGACAGTATGTCTGCTATAGTGCTTATTAATAATCTGTTGTGCGGCAGACGGCAACTGTGAGACCTCGACGGGTCTTTTGTTGTCCGCATTGGCTGATGCCGACAATAGAAACATCATAGCCAATAAAACTGATACTATCTTTCTCATAATCATTAATATATAAACAATTACAAATTCAATGGAATTTTCCGTAAATCTAAATTATTATGCTGTCTATAATACGTCTGGCCTCCTCATCCGAGATAATCGAACAGCTTCCGCTAAAAGAGGCTCCCATCTCAATACCGACATGAGCTGTTTTTAAGATACCCTTATAGACCGCCTTGCTCTTGAAAAGAACCTGCTCGACTCCGGTAATATCACCTGTGCATTTTCCATATATATCAGCTTCCCTACATGTTATATTACCCTCGACAAGTCCCTCCTCGCCCAAGACAAGCTTCCCTTTTGTACTGATATTTCCTATAAGAATCCCATCGATTCTTATATCAGACACACAAGTAATATCGCCTGTGACTTTTGTGTTAGCGGCAAGCCGGCTGATATCGTTTACGTGTGGAAGTGTATGATTTATAGCCATTTGTGATTCGTTTTAAAGTTATGTAAAACTATGGCCTACAGCCGCACGTATCCGCTATGAAAGTGCTTCCGCAGCATCTCTGATCGCCTCGCTCATAGTCGGATGCGGGAACACCGTATTGCAAACCTGCTCTACTGTAGCTCCGAAATCCAAAGCAAGAACCATACCACCGATTATCTCCGTAACGTCAGCCCCGATAAGATGCACACCAAGAAGTTTTCCTGTCTTGGCATCTGAGATCAGTTTTACGAATCCATCTGTTTTGCCCGCCGCTGTAGCCTTTCCTGATGCGGTGAACATAAACTTGGAAGTCTTGTACTCAATACCTGACTCTTTTGCCTTGCGCTCAGTCATACCTGCAGACGCTATCTGAGGAGTAGTATATGTAGCGCCAGGAATATGCTCATAGTTTATAGGGACGAACTTGGCCCCTTCCTTGCCCTCTTCAGCGGCGATATGTCCGACACATGCGACCGCCTCGGCTGAAGCCATGTGGGCAAGTGCAGGGGTAGGGATCACATCCCCTATCGCATAGATATTGCCTACACCTGTACTATAAAAACCATTAACCGCAATCTTTCCCCTCTCTGTCTTGATGCCAACGGCGTCAAGTCCGAGGTCAGCTGTATTAGGCTCCACACCTACTGCACAAAGAACTCTGTCGACATTCAAAACCTCGATTCCTTTCTTCCCTTCTACCGTCAAAGCGATATTCACACTGCCATCCTCTTTTACACTCTTTTCCAACGATGTGACTTTAGTGTTCACCATCACTTTCATTCCCTCCTTGCGGAGACTGCGGCTGAGTTGTCCGCTTATATCGTCATCTTCAAGCGGGACTATTCTGTCTAAAAATTCGATGAGATAAACTTCACAACCCATTGCCCTGTAGAAATATGCAAGTTCGCTGCCGATTGCTCCAGATCCGATTACAGCCAATGAACCCGGAAGGGATTTAGGTACAAGGGCCTCCCTATAGGAAATAATATTCTCACCATCAAAAGGAGCAAAAGGAAGCTGTTTAGGATGAGCGCCCGTAGCTATGATTATATAATTTCCGGAAACTTCACTTGCACCCTCTTCGTTTTCCACCTGCAATGTATTTTCATTCAAGAACTTAGCCTTACCCTTTATTACATCTATCTTGTTTTTGTTGAAAAGGAACTCCACCCCTTTTCTCATCTTGTCCGCTACTCCACGTTCCCTCTCTACGACTTTGGCTATATCTACACGCAAGTCTTTAGTTCTTTCAGGATCAGCGATATTATCCCCGTCAAACGAGATTCCGTATGAAGCCAAATGTTTAAATGCCTGAAAAGTCTCGGCAGACTTAAGAAGCGCCTTCGTAGGGATACAACCCCAATTAAGGCAGATACCGCCTATTTCATTTTTCTCTATGACAGCAACGGAGAAACCGAACTGTGCGGCTTTTACAGCAGCGACATAGCCGCCAGGACCTGAGCCTATTACAACAACATCGTATTTCATAATATGTGAATTTTATATTATCGCCGCACCCTGGATAATTCCGGCTGTACCTGCCATTTCAGAGTGCGGCGTTTGAATTGAGTCTACATTAAACAAGACCTTTGCCGTGGCAATTCTTGTATTTCTTGCCACTTCCGCAAGGGCACGGGTCGTTACGGCCGATCTTCTTCTCGACATGAACAGGTTGGTTGCTGCGCTCTTGTCTGCCTGCGGCGGCTGCGGCTGCAGAACCATCATCACGGGTAGTGTTGAGACGGCTCATATCGGTCTTACGACGTCTTGCCTCTTGTCTTAGCGGCATTTCATCATCCTGTCTTAGAGCGAGTTGAGCACGTACAAGGAATGAAACCACTCCACGGCTTATATTTTCAACCACTTTGCTGAAAAGATTGTACCCTTCGAACTTGTAGATAAGAAGCGGATCCTTCTGCTCATATGTCGCATTCTGAACAGATTGTTTAAGTTCGTCCATCTCGCGCAGATGCTCCTGCCACAATTCGTCAATCTTAATCAATGTCACCGATCTCACAAGAGCTTTCTGAATCTCCTTACCGTTTGTCTCATAAGCTTTTTTGAGGTTCACGATAAGATTAAGGATCTTCTGGCCGTCAGTAATAGGAATAGCGATATTCTGATACTGTGCTGATTGAGACTGGAATATCCTGTCAACTATCGGATAAGCCTTTTCAACCATATACTCTCCGCGTCTGTTGATAGTATCTGTTATCTGTCTCTCCAATCTCTCACCGAGTTCGGCGATTGAAATTTTCTGATACTCAGCCTCATCAATCTCAGGAGCTATTGATATCTGTCTCATGCACTCAAGTGAGAACTCTTCAAAAGGCAAATCGTTCTTTTGGGCGGCAAGAACAGAAGCATAGTCACCTATCATGCTCACAAGGTCTACATCCATTCTCTCACCGTTCAACGCATTGTTTCGTCTGGTATAGATTACGTTACGTTGAGTATTCATCACATCGTCGTATTCGAGCAATCTCTTACGCACACCGAAATTATTCTCCTCAACCTTTTTCTGAGCTCTTTCCACTGAACCTGAGAGCCATTTGTGCTGTAAAACCTCCCCCTCTTTCATTCCCATACTATCCACGACACGGGCGATTCTGTCCGCACCGAAGATTCTCATCAG
>CAMGTS010000055.1 GCA_946062035.1 uncultured Bacteroidales bacterium | reverse complement strand
CCCTCAATCCGTTTGCGGTCTCAAGGGCAAACGCAAAAGGTATATGGCAGTTCATGTACAGAACGGCAAAACAATATGACCTTGAAATCAATTCCTATGTAGACGAACGTTTTGATCCAATCAAGAGCTGCCACGCAGCCGCAAGGTATTTGAGAGACGCCTATACTATTTTCGGAGATTGGGCGCTTGCCATTTCATCATACAACTGCGGTTCCGGCAATGTCAACAAAGCTATCAGAAGAAGCGGGAGCAGGGAGTTCTGGGACATATATCCATACCTCCCGAGAGAGACGAGGGGCTATGTTCCGTCATTCGTAGGTGCGTTATACCTTTTGAACTACTACAAATCCTATAACATCGTACCGGATAATATAACAATGCCGGCCCATGTGGATACATTCAGGATTCACAAGAACCTGCATTTCGAGCAGATTTCCGACAACCTCGGTATCAAGTTAGACGAGTTGAGAGAGCTCAATCCTCAGTACACCAAGGATATTATTCCGGCAAGCGACAAAGGATATGTCCTTAATCTTCCGTTCAACTACACGGTTCCTTTCGTTGAAAAAGAAAAAGAGATCTACGCATACAAAGACAGCGTATATTTCGGCAACGTAGTTTACAATGGAGGCAAAAGCGGTTCTAATTCCGCTCCTACAGAGGACAAGATTACTATCAAAGTCAGGAAAGGACAGACTTTAGGAGGAATCGCATCACGCTATGGGGTGACCGTCTCACAAATCAAGAGGTGGAACAACTTGAGAAGCAACAATATACAGATTGGAAAACGTCTTGTGATATACAAGAAAGGCGCTCCAAGCTATTCAGGAAGTTCAAGCACAGCGTCAACATCGGTTTCATCTTCAAAGGCGTCTTCCGGAGGTTCGGCTTATAAGAAATATACTATCAGAAAAGGCGATACGCTCTACATGATCGCCAAAAGGCACAACATGAGTCTCAACGACCTTCTCAGCATCAACGGACTTTCAAAGAAGTCAAAAATTCTTCCGGGTAAAAAGATAAAGGTCAAAGCGTAAACCTCACGGAGAATGGTATAAAAAAGGGGCTGCATCAAAATTTAAATTTGGTACAGCCCTTTTTTTATGCGCTCTCTTTAGATTTCCTTTCCTTGCATCAAGGCTTCACGGTAGTTGTTGATACGCTGCATCTGGGCAGGAATATCAATGTTTTGCGGACAATGTGGCTTACAATGGTTGCACCCGATGCAATGATCCGCCTGACGAAGTTTAGGGACGCTTCTGTCGTAACCGACAAGGAACGCCCTACGGGCTTTCTTATACTCAGGGTCTTGAGTCCCCGTAACCATATTACCCTCATTGATACATTTGTTAAAGTGGAGCAATATTGAAGGGATGTCCAGCCCATAAGGACAAGGCATACAGTATTTGCAGTCATTGCAAGGAATAGTCGGATACCTCAGCATCTCCTGGGCCGTATTTTCCAAGAAAGCCTTATCATCCTCAGTCACAGGCTTAAGCGGACAAAAACTTCTCAAATTATCCTGAAGATGCTCCATATAGGTCATACCGCTCAAAACGGTCAGTATACCCGGGAACGAACCTACCCAACGGAAAGCCCATGAAGCGACGCTACGCTGAGGTTCTCTTCTCTTTAGATTTTCAGCGAGATGAACAGGAATGTTTGACAGCCTCCCTCCCAAAAGAGGTTCCATGATAACCGCAGGAATACCACGTTTTTCAAGTTCACCATAAAGGTATTCTGCGTTGGTGTTACGTTCATTGACCTCTTTGGCATGTTTCCAGTCGGTATAGTTCATCTGAATCTGAACAAAATCCCACTTGTATTTGTCATGCTCCGAAAGAAGTCTGTCAAAAACCTTTACATCGCCATGGTAAGAAAATCCGAGATTCCTTATCCTACCCGCCTCTCGCTCTTTCAGAAGAAAATCAAGCACTCCATTGTCGATATAGCGCGCCTCAAAATCAGCCATGCCATTTCCCATGCCCACACCGTGCAACAGGTAATAGTCGATATAATCCACCTGAAGCATCTCGAACGAACGTTTGTACATCGCGATTGAAGCCTCTCTGCTCCAAGTGCTTGGCGCAAAGTTGCTGAGTTTTGTGGCTATAGTGAACTTATCCCTCGGCAACTGTTTGAGCGCTATGCCTGTAGCACGTTCAGACTCACCTTTGCAATAGGCAGGAGATGTGTCGAAATATGTCACACCATGGTCAAACGCATATTTGATAAGTCTGTTCCATTGCTCCTGATCGATACTTGAATCGGACTTCCTTCCGCTGCCTCCGTCCACTGTTGGTATTCTCATACATCCATATCCCAACAAAGAGACCTTCTCCCCTGTTTTAGGGTTTGTCCTGTAGGTCATACGGTCCGTAGGTATTTCACCCATAAGAGGATTCTCTCCATCCGTCCCGTTTTTACAACCAACTAAGGATGAGCCAAGTACACTTACCCCGGCAATTGTGGCCGCACCTGTGCCGAATCTCTTTACAAAACTTCTCCGGCTTATATTTTCATTGTTATTTTTCATCGCACTCACCATTAAATTGTTTTATGGACTTCGTGGCCTTCAACATAGATTGCACTCAACGGCCTTACAGGACAAACATATTCGCACTCTCCGCACCCGATACAACGGTTCTCGTCTACGACAGGGAATTTCGGAGATTCAGGATCATCGGGGTCTACGTTAACCAAAGTAATCGCACCCGCAGGACAATGTCTCGCACAGTTGCCGCAGTGCACACCCTCAACCATCGGAAGACACAGACCACCATCCCAGACAGCGTGTCCGATCTGAATAGAGGATTTCTCCTCTTTTGTAATCTTCCTAATCGCACCCGCAGGGCAAACATCCGAGCAGACGGTACACTCCGGACGACAAAAACCTCTTTCATAAGAACTTCTCGGCTGCATTAGCGTCATGATATCACCGGATGGCCTCAACACATCGTTAGGACATTTGGAAATACAAAGCTGACAACCGGTGCAATGCTGCGTAAGGTTTTTGATGCTGACAGCTCCTGGAGGGACAATTTCTGTCTGACGTTCAGGTATTTGCTTATCTTCGATTATCGCAAGCCCGCCATCGACAACCTTATCCTGAGCCTTCACCGCTCCTGCAACCGCCAATGTTCCCGCAAGAGCGAAGTATCTTCTGCGGCTTCTGTCAACCTCTACGGACTTTGAATGATTGTCTTTCGCAAGACCCTCTTTATCATCCGACTTAAGGGCGCACTTTTCGGCACAAGTCTTTTTGCCCCAAGTCATCTTATATGAAATCGCTCCTGAATGACATTTTTCGAGGCAATCTCCACAAACCACGCAACGTGAATAATCAATCTTATGATTTTTCATATCGATACAGGCGGCCTTGCAGTTTTTGCCGCAAGCGGTACAATTGACACATTTAGAAGTATCTATAACCGGCTTAAAAAGTGAGAACCTTGCAAAGAAGCTCAAAATTGTGCCGACAGGACAAATTGTATTGCAGTACGTCCTTCCGTTACGGTAGGCAAGAACCGCTACGACAACAAAGGTGACCGCTGAAACGATAAAAGTCCCTATTCCATTAATCCACACATCTTTATGGTAAAATGTATAACTGCCTGCCCTCTCTGCGAAATATGCCTGGAGATTATTGATCGCAACATACACAGGAGAGAAGAGGTTAGTGACTATCCTTCCATATGAACTATACGGCGCAAGCAAAGCCACAAACGAAGCGACTCCCCCGATAATGGCGGCTATAAAAAGCACTAAAACACTGTACCTCAATACTTTTTTCTCTTTAGAGAACGTGTAGCGATTCCGCTTTGCCTTTCGTCCCAGCCAGCCGAAAATATCCTGCATTACTCCAAGAGGGCAGATTACTGAACAGTAGAGCCTTCCAAAGACAAATGTCAGAAGCGCCAGCAGAACTATGACCCCTACATTAAGAGCGAGCACTGCCGGAAGAAATTGAATTTTAGCCATCCACGAGAGATAGTTGTGAAGGGTTCCCGTGAAGTCCAAAAAGAGCAGCGTAAGGCAGATGAAGAAAATCATCGCCAACGTAATTCTTATTTTTCTAAGCATAATATTAGAATTAACGATCTATTAAATTCATTTACAGCAATATCCGCGAACAGAAAATATTCTGGCGGAAAAGACTTCGGTCATGAATTTACTTGACAAAAGTAATAAAACGGCGAATTCGGAAACCATACAAATTACGGCTTATCTTATACATTTTACTTCGTCGTATAACAATTAGGATTGTGTCATATCAGAAACTCAGCTTTACGGCGGACTTATAACTCACCGATTCTTTGCGTCGCCCGGCCTTGAAATACAAAGAAAGTTTACGGGCAAGCTTAAGTTGCAGAACTCCGAAATAGTCTGTGGCGCTCCCATACAAGAGAGAGGATGAAAAGGTTTGCGGTAAATCGTATTCATAAAAATAAATCCTTGTCTCCCAATCCTTTACGCAATAGGAGGTCAAGCCGATATGTAACTTCATTCTCGCATCCCAAAATATAAATGAAGCGGTCGCCTGTCCCGCATACGAAGATTCTGATTTGCCCAGCGTAGATTTGTTCTGTATAGACTTTCCGCTTCCCGCAAAGTAGAAATTGGACTGCACCCTACTGCCAAGGGTCAGAAAATCATAAAGTTTCCATTTGACATTAAACTTGAGACCGACAAGGTTTTCTATCTTCGGAGAAGTAAGGAACGCGACATTTCTTTTATACTGGATTTTCAACGACACGGTATTTTCGTCATAGAACGATGAACGCCCTATTTTAACGTAGTACTTTGAAGTAGAGGATGATGCTCTGATACCATATCTATAGTGAGGATAGAAGGTGTACTCTCCTCCCAAAGCCATCACCCAGTTTTTATATAGCTTTCCGGCAGCGACAAAAGAGACTCCCCGCTGATTTGCCACAGTCTGGAGGGTCGAGTATGCTCCGGCATGAGGAGCTATGTAATTATCTGAATAATAACGTGATAAAAAATGAAAATCCCAGCCGCCGTAAGAGAAGGATGCTCCCGCAAGACATGCTATCCCTCCATTTAAAGCCGGACTATACGCCCCCTCAGCGAACATTATCAGATTCCCTTTTACTCCATAGATATCTATTGCCGCATTGTAATTATACCCGTCATAATACTGCCTCTTATTGTAATAATTCAGGATAGTTCCATTGTGTCTGTCGAATGTATATCCAGCATAAGAGAACCCTATTTTTATCTTTTTGAAAAGCGCCTCTCCTCTCAATCCTATAACGCTTTCTTTCATGGAGTTATGTGAAGCCAAGGAAGACTTTGAATTGTGCAGTCCATCGTATTTTATCGTTTTATACGATCCGTCATTATTTAAAACCGCATCAATTCCCCTATATGAATATAAGGTCGTAACTGAGAGGGATTTGTAGGACAAGGTCGTTCCTAATCCTCGAAGCGCCCTGCACTCGTCGGAAGAAGTATAACCCGAAATAGCGGCACCTCTTCTTGAATATCCTCCGGCTTCCTCACCTCCAGCAAAACTAACTGAATTCCAGAGAGTAAGTCCTTGCCCGAATTTGGCTGAAATGTCACCCGCCACAATAACATCCGCTTTCAGCCCTCCTTCCGGACTATCCGACAACTTCACATCGTAGAACGACATAGAAGCTGATGTATAATCACCGAATTTTTCGCCCGGATCTTTTTCAGTTATTAAAAACGCCGAGGCTCTACCAGAGAAATCTCCCTTGTATTTAGTGAGAAAGTGATCGGAAAACCCCTTGTGGTCAGATGTTTTGCGCAATACGTATCTGGTATAGGATTCAGATTTGAAATCGCTGAGAAAACCTTTGCTCTTCACATCTCCGAAATAGACATAGGGGCTGAGCGAATATGCCGTTTTTTCATCAAAACCATGAAGAGCGGAGAGTTCGGCAAAAGAGTAGACAGGACCATGCTCAGAAATATATTTAAGCAATGACACTATCTGAAAATCCGTGAGAAGCATCAGGCTTTTAAGTTCATGCTCCCCCGCCGAATTCAGGTTGAGAGGATTGGATTTCAAATCATCGTAATATTCCAAAAGCTCCTCAGCGTTTTTCAGAAGGTCCTCATTGTCAGCATTCGCAAGCACTTCACTGACAAACCCTGTATTATACACCGTATCTCGCATCGTAATATGGGTCATCGCCCGGAAATGCGACGGTATAAACGCTTCACAAACCGACAGCAGGAAAAACCGACAGCCACAAAGATTTATCAACCGTCTCAAACCGCACAGCAACCGCCCACACAACCCTGCATCACAATCTACCTTTCTCATCTTCCCACAATAAAAATTATGGCGAAGATACAGCCCTCCCTGAGAGGAAAAATGCAAAAAGGTAAATATTTGAGAGTTACTTTTTAAAAGCCCTTACCCTTAGTTGGTCTTGAATTTGAAATGGACTTCCTTCAAGTCCAAGTTAGCCTTAGCTATTTTGTCGGCAAGCTCGCTCTTGAATTTGCGGAATTTTTCAAACAAAGCCTCATCGCTCTGAGCCAGAATCTGGACTGCGAAAATCGCCGCATTCTTTGCGCCGTCCACAGCCATTGTCGCTACAGGAATCCCTGAAGGCATTGACACTATTGAAAGGAGCGAATCCCAACCGTCCATAGAATTTGAAGAGTTGATAGGAACTCCAATAACCGGAAGCGGAGTTGAAGCCGCGATAACTCCCGGAAGGTGAGCCGCACCGCCCGCACCGGCTATAATCACTTTAACGCCTCGGTCTGCGGCGTTCTTCGCAAAATCGGCCACCATCTCAGGGACTCTGTGCGCTGAAAGTGCGTTAATTTCAAAAGGGACTTCCATTTCGTCCAAAAATTTCGCCGCCCCCTCCATGATTTTAAGGTCGGAGGTGCTTCCCATTATTATACTTACTAAAGGCTTCATAAATTTTCTGTCAATTTGGGGGTAAAATTACTAAATTTGGGCGTTTTATATTATATGGCACGTATAACCCGTTAACAATTACGACTATGAAGAATCTTCAAATCTTCGACAAATGCTTCAAGCCTTATATGCCTTACGACAGAATTCAAAAAGCTGTGGACGAGGTGGCTGCGAAAATCAACAAGGACTTTAAAGACTCTGATGAGGTTCCTATTTTCATCGGTGTCCTTACCGGCTCTTTCATGTTTCTCGCAGACTTGATGAAACGCATAGATTTCGCCTGCGATGTCGTCTTCATAAGGGTCGCTTCATACGAAGGGACGCAATCAAGCGGAGAGGTCAAGCAGATTATGGGTCTGACCAAAAGCGTTAAGGGGAGAAAGGTTGTGATTGTTGAAGATATCGTAGATAGCGGAACTACCATTAAGGAGTTGCATAGAATGCTGACGGACGATGGTGCGTCAGAGATAAGGATTTGCACATTGCTCTATAAACCAAGCAATTACAAGGGCACTCTCAAAATAGATTATCCTGCTATGCAGATTCCCGGTGATTTCATAGTCGGGTATGGATTGGATTACAATCAGATGGGGCGTCAATACAAGGATATATACGTCCTTGATGAGGAGGCGACCGCTAAATTAAACGGGGAAACCAAGTAATCGTCCTGTAAGCCGGTAAACAGATTATTACAACTGCATTAGGCAGTTCCAAGTATTAAGTTAAGTTATATATGAAGTATTACATTCTTTTCGGCCCTCCGGGTGCAGGCAAAGGCACTCAGGCAAAGTTTATGGTTGAGAAATTCAACCTGTTGCACATTTCTACTGGATACCTTCTTCGCAAAGAGATAGCTGCAGG
>CAMGTS010000054.1 GCA_946062035.1 uncultured Bacteroidales bacterium | reverse complement strand
CCATCCGGCTTATGTCCTCCGATTCTTTCATGAAGCTTATCCTCCAAAGATGAGAAATAGCTGTCCGGAACATCGAACGGCATTTTCTTCAAGTTGCCGGGTATATTTCCTTTTTCTGATTCCATAAAACCCATATTTATATAAGCCCCAATCTGTTAATCAATTCTGTCATTTAGACTGCGTTTCTCAAAAAAAGACAAATCAAACATCAGAATTCTTTTTTAAGATTTGAGGCGATTTTGCTGTAAGCAACAGAGTAAGAGGCTTTTACCGCTCCAATATTGCTTTCCATAATTTCAGCGATATCGTTGTATTCCATCTCTTGGAAGTACCTCATGGAAAAGATTGCCCGCTGTTTGTCCGGCAAGGCCATGACTTGCTTTTGCAGAGCCAGCTGAATCTCATCCCCGGTAAAGTCCCCCTCTGTCGTGAGTCTGTTGGCAAGCTTCGTCTCAAAAGGGGTGAAGGAAAATTTGCCGCTGAGTCTTTCTTTCTTAAGAAATGTCAGTGACTCGTTGGTCGCTATTCTGTAAATCCATGTATATAATCCCGAATCTCCTCTGAATTTGGGAAGATTGTTCCAGACTTTGATAAACGTGTTTTGCAGAATATCATCAGTGTCTTCGTGCGACGCGACCATTTCCCTGATATGCCAGTATAGTTTTCTGCTATACGCTCTGACAATAAGGTTGAAAGCCCTATCCGCACCTCCCTCTTGGCGGTAGAGCTCCAAAATGTCTTTATCGTCGCGTTCGAACATCTTATCTTGCTAAGAAACAGCGGTCTAACAATACCGCATCTATTAGTTGACCTTATGCTGTCTTTTTTGATACAGCTCTCTTTGCCGCCTCAACAATATGTGCGGCATCGAGCCCGTAAGCCTTCATCAGTTCAGCCGGAGTTCCGCTTTGTCCGAACTTGTCATTAATCGCTACAAATTCCATCGGAACCAATTTGGCGGACTTCGCTAAAACCCCTGCGGTAAGTTCTCCAAGACCTCCCGCAATGAAATGCTCTTCTGCTACAACGGCACAACCGGTCTTTTCAATAGACTGCAAAACTGCGTTTTCGTCAAAAGGCTTGATAGTGGCGATATTGATAATTTCGGCGTTGATACCTTCTTGTGCCAAAAGTTTCTGCGCCTCTAACGCCTCCCATACGAGATGTCCGGTAGCGAAAATCGAAACATCTCCGCCATCGACTAATTTTATCGCCTTACCTATTTCAAATACTTGATTTTCAGGAGTAAAATTAGGCACACTCGGCCTTCCGAATCTCAGATATACAGGCCCGTTGTATTTGCCTGCCGCTATGGTGGCCGCCTTTGTCTGATTGTAGTCGCATGGATTTATGACAACCATATTAGGCAGCATTCTCATAAGCCCTATGTCTTCGAGAATCTGGTGGGTCGCACCATCTTCTCCCAAAGTGATACCTGCGTGTGACGCCGCAATCTTGACATTGGTCTCGGAGTAAGCCACGCACATTCGGATCTGGTCATATACTCGACCGGTAGCGAAAGCGGCGAAAGTCCCGACAAACGGAATAAGACCGTTTAAGCTAAGCCCCGCCGCAGTATCTATCATATTAGCCTCTGCGATTCCACACTGGAAAAATCTCTCCGGAAATTCTTTTGCGAAAGCGTCCATTTTGACGGAGCCTTTGAGGTCTGCCGCTAAAGCGACAACTTTTGGGTTCTCTTTACCTAATTCCAACAGTCCCGCACCAAAACCGGAACGAGTGTCTTTGTTTCCTGTATTTATGTAATCAGCCATGATTTTCTGTTAATGGATTAATAATCAGTTGTTAATAATCGCCGAGCGTTTCTTTGATCTGGTTCAGGGCTTTTTCGCACTCCTCCGGCTTTGGAGCCTTTCCGTGCCAATTGCAAGTTCCTTCCATAAAGTCAACACCCTTTCCCATTACGGTCTTTAGCATGATCATTACAGGTTTTGGCTCTTTGCTCTGAAGCTCGGTCGCAAGTTCGATTGCGGAGAGAATCTGCTCCATTTCGTTGCCGTCTTCAACAACTAAGACATTCCATCCGAAAGCTTTCCAACGCAAATCCAAATTGTCCGGCCCGATCACCTCTTCCGTCGTTCCGTCGATCTGCTGTCCGTTCCAATCGGTAAAGGCTATAAGGTTTCCGACCTTATGGTGTGACGCAAATGCCGCCGCTTCCCAAATCTGTCCCTCCTGGCTCTCTCCGTCTCCCACCAGCACATATACTTTGTTAGGGTCGCCTGCAAGTCTTTTGCCTAAAGCCGCTCCGACTGCGACGCTCAGCCCTTGTCCCAAAGAGCCGCTCGCCTCGTGAATTCCCGGAAGTCCTGTGTCGGTTGCAGGATGTCCTTGCAGCCTGCTGCCGATTTTACGGAATGTACCAAGCTCTTCTACAGGAAAATACCCTCTTCTTGCGAGTGCGCTGTAGAGAAGCGGTGATTCATGGCCGCATGAGAGAAAAAACATATCATAACCCTCTCCGGTGCGACTCCAATTTTCCGGATTCTGTTTCATTACCTTGAAGTACAAGGCTGTAACAACATCTGTGCTGCTAAGGCTCCCTCCCGGGTGACCACTCTTGGCCCCCGTAACCATACGCAGAATATCCCTGCGTATCTGCGAAGCGATATCTTTCAGTTTTTGAATATCAGACATTTTCAGTGAGTGTAAAATTTGTCGTTGGCAATAGTGAAATCTGTGTTTGTAAAAATAGTCATTATTTGCGATTTGCAGCAATTTACCTTGAAACATCCCGCACGGAAGAAACACAAGAAAAATGTATCTTTGCCGGACATCCCGATTTTGAATGAAAAACATTAGAAACTTTTGCATAATAGCGCATATAGATCATGGTAAAAGTACCTTGGCAGACAGAATGTTGGAGATAACAAACACTGTTACCACCAGAGAAATGGAGGCTCAGGTTCTCGATTCCATGGATTTGGAAAAAGAAAAAGGCATTACGATCAAAAGTCATGCGGTTCAGATGAACTACAAGAAAGATGGTCAGGAGTATGTACTTAATCTTCTGGATACCCCCGGACACGTCGATTTTTCATACGAGGTCTCACGAAGCATCGCGTCTTCGGAGGGTGCTCTTCTTGTAGTCGACGCTACACAAGGTATTCAGGCCCAGACCATTTCAAATCTATATCTTGCGTTGGAGCATGATCTTACGATAATTCCTGTCCTGAACAAGATCGACATGGAGGCCGCAGAACCTGAGGTTGTTCGTGATTCTGTCTGCGAACTGATAGGTTGCGACCCGGACGAAGTGCTTATGTGCAGCGCTAAAACCGGGGTCGGTGTCAAGGAGATTTTAGATGCGATAGTCGAAAGGATTCCTGCGCCTGTGGGAGATCCTGACGCTCCGCTTCAGGCGTTGATCTTCGACTCTGTATTCAATCCGTTCAGAGGGGTTATCGCATACTATAAAATTGAGGCGGGAGCAATCCGCAAGGGGCAGAAAGTCAAGTTCTTCAATACCGGAATGGAATATACCGCCGATGAGGTTGGAGTGATGGGTTTTAAGTTGCAACCGAAAAACGAAATTTCGTGTGGCAACGTAGGATACATAATAAGCGGCATAAAGAGCGCCGTCGAGGTAAAGGTGGGCGATACGATAACCTCAGCAGACGAACCTTGCGAACAGGCGATTGCGGGATTTGAAGAGGTAAAGCCGATGGTGTTTGCCGGAGTCTATCCGGTCGAGACGGACGAGTATGACCAGCTTAAGGTCTCCCTTGAGAAATTGCAGCTCAATGATGCCTCCCTTGTTTTCGAACCTGAAAGCTCACTCGCTTTGGGATTCGGTTTCCGTTGCGGTTTCTTGGGTTTGCTTCATTTGGAAATAGTTCAGGAGCGTTTGTTCAGAGAATTCAATATGGACTGCATAACGACAGTCCCGAACGTCTCTTATAAAGTATACACGACAGACGGCGAAATATTGGATGTCCACAACCCATCAGGTCTGCCGGAAGTCACGATGATTGACCATATAGAAGAGCCTTATATCAGGGCGCAGATCATATCAAAGGCAGATTTCTTCGGCCCGATAATGAAGCTCTGTCTTGATAAACGCGGAACTCTTGTGAGTCAGCATTACATAACGACAGACAGGGTGGAGCTGAACTTCGACATTCCACTTTCCGAGATTGTATTTGATTTTTATGACAAGCTAAAAAGCATCTCGAAAGGGTATGCCTCATTTGACTATCACGTGACCGATTATAGAAATGCGGCACTTGTCAAATTGGATATCCTTCTCAACGGCGAGCAGGTTGACGCTCTCTCGTCTCTTATCCATAGGGATCACGCATACGACTTCGGAAGAAGGATGTGTGAAAAGCTGAAAGAGCTTATACCAAGACAGCAGTTCGACATTGCGATACAGGCTGCGATCGGTGCGAAAATCATTGCGAGAGAAACAGTCCGCCAGGTCAGGAAAGACGTTACGGCCAAATGTTACGGCGGAGATATTTCCCGTAAGAGAAAACTGCTTGAAAAACAGAAGAAGGGTAAAAAGAGAATGCGCCAGGTCGGTCAGGTAGAGGTTCCTCAAAGTGCGTTTATGGCAGTCCTCAAACTATAAGTTCCTATACGTTATATCATGGCGCACGGCAAAAAAAAGCGGTTAATACTGTTCTCCAATACATTTCCGTACGGGAGCGGAGAGACTTTTCTTGCTCAGGAACTGCCGTATCTGGCCGAACGTTTTGATGAGGTCGTAATATTTCCGCTCTATATACCCACCGGCTCCGCTTCAAACTCAGATTCGGTTGAGGCATCGAGACCTGAGGTGCGCTGCGTACCGGCGAATGTTGTTGTAGAAGAACCTCTTCTTCCGTTTGACCACAAAGACCGCAAAAGGTTGTTAATCAGAGGTGTATTCAGTCTTTCTATTCAGCCTTACGCTTTACGGGAATTGTCGGTCAGAGTTATTTTAGGTAAGGAATCTACAGCCGCATGGCGGTCAGACGCTTCCGAAAAGGCCCCCTTGATAAAAAGGCTTTGGATTTATGCGGACTATCTTCTTATGCTGAGGGTGATTCTTGGCCGCAAGAAGCTGATGAAGAAGATATTGGAGCGGTCCATATGCGCTGATATTCTGTATTTCTATTGGGGGGACAAGTCTGTTTTGATTGCGAAAGCTCTGAAAAAATCCTTGAATAAGGCGTTGCGGAACTCCAAGCAAGGAAAAGGAGAGTCTTCATCGATGGACTCCGTTCCTGCTATTTGCGCAAGATTCCATGGGTCAGATCTTTATGAGCGTGCAAAGGGTTATCTGCCTTTTAGAAAGGAGATATTCAGATCTTTGGATTATGCTGTTCCGGTTTCGTATGACGGAGAAAAATATATCAGGGAAAATTATCCCGATGCCTTGCCTAAAAATTTGAAAACCCATCATCTTGGCAGTTTCAGAGATGACTCAGAAGCGGAGTGTCGGATAGAAGGATATCTTACAGAAAACAACCCTCAGCGGAAATTGTTCAGAATAGTCAGTTGCTCAAATGTTATAGAACTCAAAAGGGTATCTCTGATTCTCGAAGCTATAAAACTGATATACTCTGATAAAGAGAGCGTTGAGAGGCTTAAAGGATGCGGATGGAGCGGAATTTCATGGAAACATTTTGGAGACGGAGTGTTGTTGGAGTCTTTGAAAACCGAAGCTGAAAAGTTTTTGACCGAAAGAGAATCTGATGATTTTGAGGCAAGCATATCTTTTGCCGGACGGGTCAGACACGAGGCGGTTTTGGAATATTACAGAAGAACAGGCGGAGATGTTTTTATCCTTACAAGCAGAAGCGAAGGTGTGCCTGTCTCGATTATGGAGGCGATGTCTTTCGGAATCCCGGTCATTGCTACAAATGTCGGAGGAGTTTCGGAACTTTTTGATTTTCCGTCTCCGGTCGGAGAGCTTATCACTTCCACTCCTACTGCAAGGAATGTAGCTGAGGCGCTTCTTGAGTTTATGATGTTGTCCGAAAAAAATCACGCCAACCTGCGAAGCAATGCTTATGCAAATTGGCGTGAAAACTGGAATGCGGCAAAGAACTATTCAGTTTTTGCCGAATCTATAGCATCTCTTTGATTATCTCAAAGCTGCGAACTCTATATCATTGTCGCATCTGCTCTCATAAGACTTCTTGTTGAAAGCATTGGCAAGCTCGTTCTCGCAAGTAGTCTCATCACCCTTGCGTACAGCGATGATAGCTCTGAGGTATGACTGGTCTGGATCATTGGCGTTGGTAAGCACCTTTAATGCGCCGTCAAGGTCGCCTGTCAGAATCTTCGCAAGGCCGTTGTTGAAGCTGTTGCAACCCTCAAGATTGCTGACTGCCTGAGCATACTTACCCTCAAGGATATCAATAGCTCCCATATTCTCTCTTGCCTCATCGTTGTCTGCGAGTTCGAAGTATTCTTTAGCCTTCTCGAAGTTGCCTTTCTGCATCTCAACTACACCATAGTTGTTATAGTAACCCTGAGTTTTTTCGTTCATACGGTTGAGCAGCATAGCGGCCTCGTTAGCGTGGCCCTCTTCCAACTCCATAGCTGCAAGGTTGTTGTATGCACGGTTGCTGTTGAATTTCTCTGCGGCTTTCTTGTAGAGAGATTTCTTGACTGAACGGTCAGAGAAAAGTTTTGTAGAATAAAGGAGAGCCTCCTCGTCCAAACGGTTGTCATTATCCTCAACCATTTTGACAAGTTCCTCGTCAGAGAAGTTCTTCTTGGTAATATCAGCTACGATACGGCTACGACGGAGCAACGGAAGAATCTTTGTAGAAAGGGTCTGGAATACCTGAGACATGTTTCTGATCTCTCTTTCTCTTACTACAGGGTCTGAATACATTGACAATACTCTGATAATAAGCTCCTTATCCTCGATATTGGAATTCTTTACAAGATTCTGGAAACCTTCCCAGTCCTCGCCTTTCTCTTCAACGGTTACAGGGATATTGAGGTCCGCTCTCTTTGAGATAGTCTTGTCGTAAGCTTTCTTGGCGGCACCCGCTCTCTTTTCTGCAAGTGCGTTGTTCTTGCCGACAGGACCTTCCGGTGAAGCGTAACCGATGATTTTGCTTCCCTCGATAGTGGTGTAGCTGTCTTTCTGAGCTTCCTTGATGAATTTCTCGAATTCTTTCACTTCGTCAGAGTTCAGACGTGCCTTCTTTACGTCAGCCTTGTTGATGTCGAAAAGAATCTGAGTCTCGTAGTTGACATTAAACTCCTTCTGGTACTCGTCGCCTTCAAAAGTCGGTAGGCCGTTTGCGTTGACAAGCATATATGTACAGTTTGTGCCCTCTGCGACTTTATAAGGGATAGGGAATTCAAAACTCTTTGTCTTTGAGTCGTTGTAGACTGTCGCCCTGAGCTCCAATGTGGCTTTCTCCATTCCCTTTTTATATCCGAACGTTACCGTTCTGCTGATAGAAGAACCTGTCTTATAAGGAATTACAGCGTAGTTGTTGCGAACTTTTTCGCCCTGAAGCCAAAACTCCGGTCCTTTTTCTTCACCGCCATCGTATACTAAAACCGGTGTAATCTTGACAATAGCCTTAGGAAGGAAATAGTCGCCAGGGAATGTCAAGGTATATTTGGCCTTGATTTGATTTGCAACACATTCGAGTGTTCCAGGTTCGCAAGATGTCTTGACCAAAGAGGCCATCTTTGCCATTTTTTCAGGATTTGCACAGAATGAGGCAAGAACAGCCACCAATGCAAACGCTGCGATCTTAATAAAATTCTTCATAATAGAACTATAAAATATTTATGTATTATTTCGTTGTTTCTTTTTCAATAAACGCCTCCTTTGTGTCTTCTCCAAAAGTGGCG
>CAMGTS010000053.1 GCA_946062035.1 uncultured Bacteroidales bacterium | reverse complement strand
AGAGACTTCAAAGGTGTTGAGGAGAAGTTTGACGGCCGCGGTAACTATACACTCGGTTTGAAAGAGCAGATTATTTTCCCTGAAATCGACATCGACAAGGTATCAAAGGTTCTCGGTATGGAGATCACTTTTGTGACTTCAGCCGCTAAGGATGAGGAGGCAAGAGCATTGCTCGCCGCATTCGGAGTTCCATTCAAAAAGAAATAATTAAATAAAGGTATATATGGCAAAAGAATCAATGAAAGCACGCGAGGTTAAGCGTGCAAAGCTATGCGCCAAATATGCGGAGAAGCGTAAGAAGCTCAAGGAGGAGGGTAATTATGCAGAGCTTGACAAACTTCCTAAGAACTCAAGCCCTGTAAGATTGCACAACCGTTGCTCTCTTACCGGAAGACCAAAAGGTTATATGCGTGTATTCGGCATAAGCAGGATTCAGTTCAGAGAGATGGCAAGCAAGGGCCTTATCCCTGGCGTCCGCAAAGCAAGCTGGTAAACCAATACCAAAAGGATATCGATTATTAATTAAAATTTTAAAAACAATGACTGATCCAATTTCAGATTTTCTAACAAGAATCAGGAACGCCTACGCAGCCGGACATAAGGTTGTAGAGATTCCTGCCTCCAAAATGAAAGCAGAGATGACAAGAGTGCTTTTTGAGAAAGGCTACATCTTGAGCTACAAAGTCGTGGAGGGCAAACCTGTAGGTTCTATCAAAATAGCTCTCAAATATCATCCTGAGAGCAAGAAACCTGCTATCAAGAAGATTGTAAGAGTAAGCCGTCCGGGTCTCAGACAGTACAAGGGCGTTGAGAACATGCCAAGGGTACTCAATGGTCTCGGTATTGCGATCCTTTCAACATCAAGAGGTATTCTCTCAGACAAAGAGGCAAGAGTACAGAATGTTGGCGGAGAGGTGCTTTGCTATGTTTATTAACAGATTAAATTTTGATTTATGTCTAGAATAGGAAAATTACCTGTAAGCCTTCCACAGGGTGTAAGTGTCTCTTATGAGAACAATGTGGTTAAGGTTAAAGGCCCTAACGGAGAGTTGAGTCAGTGGATTCACCCTGACATCACAGTCAAAGTTGAGGGAGGCGTAGTCACTGTAGAAAGACCTACAGACCAGCCGCGCCACAGATCTATGCATGGTCTTTATCGTGCATTAATTCACAATATGGTTGTCGGAGTATCTGAGGGTTATACGACTCAGCAGGAACTTGTCGGTGTCGGCTTCCGTGTAGAGGCTGCCGGTCAGCTCCTCAAGTTCAGCTTGGGTTTCTCTCATGATATTTATGTTCAGCTTCCTGATGAGATTAAGGCTGAGGTTCCTCAGGTTAAGAAGGGAGCTAACCCGATTCTCATTTTGAAGAGTGCAGACAAGCAGTTGCTTGGAATGGTTGCAGCGAAGATCCGCTCATTCCGCAAGCCTGAGCCATACAAGGGTAAAGGTATTAAGTTTGTCGGTGAAGTTATCCGTAGAAAGGCAGGTAAGACTGCAGCCGCTAAATAGTAGGAGGGTAAGAATATGAATAAGCAAGAAAGAAGACAGAGAATCCGTTACCGTATCCGTAAGGTTATAAGCGGAACAGCGGAGAGACCAAGAATGAGCATCTTCAGATCTAACAAACAGATCTATGTGCAGTTCATTGATGATGTAAAAGGTGTTACCCTCGCAGCAGTATCCTCTTTGGATAAGGCTATCGACACAACTGGCAAGACCAACACAGAGATTGCGGCTCTCGTAGGAGCGGCTGCCGCTCAGGTCGCTACAGCCAAGGGAATTACCGAGGTTGCTTTTGACCGTGGTGGTTACCTTTATCACGGCAGAGTTAAAAGTTTGGCAGATGCCGCACGTAAGGGCGGTCTTAAATTCTAAAGACTATGGCAGAAATTAACGAGAAAGATAAAAGAGTTAAAACTACAGATCTGGAACTTCAGGACAGATTGGTTGCAGTAAGAAGAGTTAACAAAGTAACAAAGGGAGGTCGTCACTTCAGTTTTGCTGCTATAGTAGTTGTAGGTAATGGTAAAGGCGTTGTAGGCTACGGACTTGGTAAGGCCAATGAGGTTACTACGGCTATATCAAAAGGCATTGAGGACGCTAAGAAGAACCTTGTGAAGGTTCCGCTCAGCAAGGAGACTATTCCTCACGAGCAGAGCGCAAAATTCGGTGGCGCAAGAGTATTCATGAAGCCTGCCGCTCCTGGTACAGGAGTAAAGGCTGGAGGTGCTATGCGTGCCGTATTTGAGTCTGTCGGCATCCACGATGTGCTTGCAAAATCAAAAGGTTCGTCAAACCCTCACAACCTTGTGAAGGCTACTATCGCGGCTCTTGCTGAGATGAGAGACGCATACACCGTAGCAGGTTTGAGAGGCGTTCCTATGAATAATGTTTTTAACGGATAGGAGGAATCATAATGGCTAAAGTTAAGGTTACACAGGTGAGAAGTAAGAGCGGTGCTACAAAAAAGCAGATTGAGACTCTTTATTCTCTCGGAATCAGAAAGATTCATCATTCCGTAGAAGTTGAACTCACTCCAACTGTAAAAGGTCAGATCGACAAAGTTCTCCACCTTGTTACCGTTGAAGAAATTTAAAGGAGGTTTACAGATGAAATTACATACATTAAAACCTGCAAAGGGTGCACTCGGAAAGGAGAAGAGAATCGGTCGCGGCGAAGGTTCGGGACACGGTGGCACATCAACTCGTGGTATGAATGGCGCAAAGCAGCGCAGCGGTTACTCAGACAAGATGGGTTTCCAGGGCGGTCAGATGCCTATTCAGAGACAGTTGCCTAAGTTCGGTTTCCATAACACTAAAAAGGTTGAATATAAGGTTATCAACCTCTCTTCTCTTCAGAAATTGAGTGAGAAGATCAACGCAACGGCTATTACAAAAGCTACTTTGATCGAGAATGGTCTTGTTTCAAAGAACGATCTTGTGAAGATTCTCGGCAATGGTGAGCTTACAGCTCAGCTTCAGGTTTCAGCCGATGCATTCTCAAAGTCCGCAATTGAAAAAATAGAGGCACTTAAGGGTACAGCAACAGTAATTGAATAACTACAATGAAGAAACTGATAGAGACTATAAAGAACATTTTCAAGATCGAAGAACTTAGAAAGAGAATCGTCTATACGATACTTCTTATCTTGGTTTATAGATTGGGAAGCTTTGTAGTAATGCCAGGAATAGACCCGTCGCTTATCGCCAATTCCGATCTTGCGGCACAGACATCTGAGGGTCTTATGGGATTGCTCAATATGTTCTCAGGCGGAGCCTTTGGAAATGCTTCTATATTTGCGTTGGGTGTAATGCCTTACATCTCCGCATCAATCGTGCTTCAGCTTCTTGGGATAATGATTCCATACTTCCAGAAAATGCAGAGAGAGGGGGAGAGCGGAAGAAGAAAGATGAATCAGTGGACCCGTTATCTCACCATAGTTATTCTTGCACTTCAAGGCCCTGCATATCTTACCAACTTGCACGCACAGCTTCCTGAGGCGGCTTTCCTTTTGAAAGGCTTCTCATTCAACCTGTTCTGCACATTGGTATTGATAGGTGGTACAATGTTCATTATGTGGCTCGGTGAGCGCATTACAGACAGAGGTATCGGCAATGGTATATCACTCATCATCATGATTGGTATCGTCGCAAGACTTCCGTTTGCTCTTGCCGCAGAATTTACCCAGAGGGTAAACGCATCGGGCGGTTTCCTTATGCTTATCGTGGAACTAATCTTCTTGTTCCTTGTTTTCGTGGCTACTATAGCTCTCGTTCAGGGTACTCGCAAGATTCCTGTACAGTACGCAAAGAGAATCATCGGCAACAAGCAGTATGGTGGCGTAAGACAGTATATCCCATTGAAAATCAATGCTGCTAACGTTATGCCTATCATCTTCGCTCAGGCATTGATGATGCTCCCTCTTATATTCGCAAGTTTCGACGCGACACGTGGTTTCGCCGCTACTTTCTCGAATATCAAGGGATTTTGGTACAATGCGGTATTCGCTCTCCTTATCATCATCTTCACATATTTCTACACAGCCGTTATTGTTAATCCTAACATGATGGCGGAAGAAATGAAGAAAAACGGTGGTTTCATACCGGGTGTAAAACCAGGTAAGAAGACTGCGGATTACATCGATTCGGTTATGTCTCGTATTACCCTTCCGGGTTCAATATTCCTCGCTATCGTGGGTATTCTTCCGGCTTTGGCTATGATACTTGGCATTAACAATCAGTTTGCACAGTTCTACGGTGGTACAAGTTTGCTGATTATTGTCGGAGTTGTTTTGGACACCCTGCAACAGATAGAAAGCCACTTGTTGATGAGACATTATGACGGCCTTACAAAGACCGGAAGGTTAAAGGGACGTTCATATTAAATAGTTCATTGAGGTTAAAATGATACACCTTAAGACATTAGAAGAGATAGAAATTTTGAGGGAGAATGCGATTCTCGTATCAAAGACTTTAGCGGAGGTCGGTAAGCTTGTCGCTCCTGGTGTCACCACCAAGGCTTTGGACAAAAGGGCTGAGGAGTTCATCAGAGACAACGGCGCTGTTCCTGGATTTCTCGGATACGGCGGTTTCCCTGCGACTCTCTGTATCTCTGTCAACGATGTCGTGGTTCATGGCTTTCCAAGCGATTATGAACTTAAGGAGGGTGATATAGTTTCCGTTGATTGCGGAACGATATATAAAGGTTTCTATGGCGACTCCGCTTACACATTTCCTGTAGGCGAGGTCGACAAAGAGACCGCCTATCTTCTGAAGACGACAAAAGAGGCTTTGGCTCTTGGGGCGAAGCAGGCTATTGACGGCAACAGGATAGGTGATATCGGTCATGCGGTCCAGTCTTATTGTGAGAACAGAGGCTTCTCTGTTGTAAGGGAACTTGTAGGACACGGCATAGGAAGAGATATGCATGAGGATCCGTTTGTTCCAAACTATGGAAAGGCAGGTTCGGGCAAGAGATTGAAAGAGGGAATGGTCATCTGCATAGAGCCTATGATCAATGCTGGTAAAAAAGAAGTTTACGAGCAGGAAAACGGCTGGGGCATAGCAACTTCTGACGGCAAGAAGTCGGCTCACTTCGAGTGGACCGTGGCTGTCAAAAAGGGCGCTCCGGATATTTTAACCACATTCGACTACATCGACAACATTTAATGAAAATAAAAATCAAGTTAGTATATGTCTAAACAGGAGGCAATAGAGAGAGACGGAACAATCATCGAAGCATTGTCAAACGCAATGTTCAAGGTTGAAATAGATAACGGTCCGGTGATTATCGCCCATATCTCCGGAAAAATGAGGATGCACTACATCAAGATTTTACCGGGCGACAGGGTTAAGGTGGAGATGTCTCCTTACGACCTTACTAAGGGTAGAATATCATTCAGGTACAAATAACTCAGCTAAGAATTTTTAAATACACAATACGATGAAAGTAAAGGCATCAGTTAAAAAGCGCAGTGCAGATTGCAAGATTGTAAGACGCAAAGGCCGCGTATATATCATTTGCAAGAAGAACCCTAAGTTCAAGATGCGTCAGGGTTAATAGCTCTGTTAATGGAATAATTCAAACAAAGTAAACAATAGAGTATGGCACGTATAGCCGGAATAGATTTACCAAAAAACAAAAGGGGAGAGATAGGTTTGACCTATATCTTCGGAATTGGTCGTAAGTCTGCCAAAAAGATCCTTGAGAAGAACAACATTGATGTTAACATCAAGGTGGACGATTGGACAGATGACCAAATTGCTGCAATAAGAAAGACGATTGCAGAGGAGTATAAGATCGAGGGCGAGCTTAGGACAGCACGTCAGCTCGATATTAAGCGTCTTATGGATATTGGCTGCTACAGAGGTATCCGTCACAGACTAGGACTGCCTGTCAGAGGGCAAAGCACTAAGAACAACGCCCGTACAAGGAAGGGAAAGAAAAAGACAGTGGCTAACAAGAAGAAAGCAACTAAATAAGGCAGTTGAATTATGGCAAAGAAAGTTACAACAAATAGAAAGAGAGTTGTTAAGGTTGATGCATTTGGTCAGGCCCATATTTCTTCTACCTTCAACAACGTTATCGTTACCCTCACAAACAGTAAGGGTCAGGTAATAAGCTGGTCATCTGCCGGCAAGATGGGTTTCAGAGGCTCAAAGAAAAACACTCCGTATGCAGCTCAGGTTGCAGCAGAGGATTGCGCAAAGGTCGCATTTGACGCAGGTTTGCGCAAGGTTAAGGCTTTTGTAAAGGGACCTGGTGCAGGTAGAGAGTCTGCTATAAGGACTATTCACAACGCAGGTATCGAGGTAACCGAAATAGTTGACGTTACTCCGCTTCCTCACAATGGTTGCAGACCTAAAGGTCGCCGTAGAGTTTAATTTTAAAGGAATAAGATTATGGCAAGATATACTGGACCAAAAACAAAAATCGCCCGCAAATTCGGCGAGCCGATTTATGGTGCTGATAAAGCTTACGAAAAGAGAAATCACGAAAACAAGAACTATCCTCCGGGACAGCACGGTGCCGCTAAGAAGAGAAGCAAAGTCTCTGAGTACGGTACTCAGCTGAAGGAGAAGGAGAAGGTAAAATATACTTACGGTGTCCTTGAGAGGCAGTTCCGTAACCTCTATACTGAGGCTTCCAAGATGAAGGGTATCAAGGGTGTGAACCTCCTTATGTTGCTCGAGTCTCGTTTGGATAATATCGTTTACAGACTTGGTATCGCGCCTACACGCGCGGCTGCAAGACAGCTTGTTAGCCACCGTCACATCTGCCTTAACGGTGAGGTTGTCGGAATACCTTCTGTACACGTAAAACCTGGTGATGTTATCGGCGTAAGAGAGAGATCAAAGAGCCTTGAGGTTATTACTAACTCTTTGGCAGCCGCTCCTGCAAAATATTCTTGGCTCGAGTGGAATTCCGCTAAACTTGAAGGTAAGTTCTTGAATTTGCCTGAGAGAACAGAAATCCCGGAGAACATCAACGAGCAGCTTATCGTTGAGTTGTACTCTAAGTAGTAGAATTTCATAACCATTTAAAAAAAATAATATGGCGATATTAGCATTTCAGAAACCAGATAAGGTAATAATGCTTGAATCAACTGATACCTTCGGTAAGTTCGAGTTCAGACCATTGGAGTCAAGATACGGAGTTACCATCGGCAATGCGTTGAGAAGAGTATTGTTGTCATCTCTGGAAGGTTTTGCTATCACCTCCGTCAAAATTGAGGGAGTTGACCACGAGTTTGCCACTATTCACGGTGTCATTGAAGGGGTTATCGACATTATCTTGAACCTTAAGAAAATCAGATTCAAGAGAATGGTCGAGACAGAAGAGGGAGAGACCGTGACTATGAGCATCTCAGGCAAGACCGAGTTCACCGCCGATGATATTTCAAGAAATCTCACAGCGTTCAGAGTTCTCAATCCTGAGCAGCACATCTGCTTCATGGAGGAGTCTGTGAAACTCACTATCACTCTTACAATCGGTAAGGGTAGAGGCTGGGTTCCTGCGGATGAGAACAAGAACGAGAACGCCCCTATAGGAACGATCGCAATAGATTCAATATTCACACCGATTGTGAATGTTAAATATACTGTGGCGCCTTGTCGTATTGCTCAGAAGACGGACTATGAAAGTCTTAGCCTTGAGATTACGACTGACGGCTCTATTCAGCCTAAAGAGGCTTTGAAAGAGGCTGCAAAGATCTTGATTTATCATTTTATGCTATTCTCAGATGAGAATATGTCTCTCTGGCAGACAGCAGAAAAAGAGAATCCTGAGTTCGATGAAGAGACTTTGAGAATGCGTCAGCTTCTTATGAAGAAACTCAGCGATATGGATCTCTCTGTAAGAGCTCTTAATTGCTTGAAGGCTGCCGAGATAGACACTTTTGCAGATTTGGTATCTCATCAGAAGAATGAACTTATGAAGTTCAGAAATTTTGGTAAGAAGTCTTTAA
>CAMGTS010000052.1 GCA_946062035.1 uncultured Bacteroidales bacterium | reverse complement strand
TATCTCTTGTAAATGAAAGCTTTATCGCTTTAAAAATTTTTCTTTGCGGGAATCTCAGACGTATCGTCAGAAAAATGTGAGTTCCGAGCAATAAAATAATCATCGGCCAGCCCCATATAGCAGAACTGATACTGCTGACAATGTTTTCGATAGTTTCCATATAGTTTGTTTGTAAGTTCAGGTTGTAACTCTGTGGGGGGAGAGCATAGTTCAAATTTACAAATTAATCCCGGACTTCGTGATATAAATCTGTATGGAAGAAATGCTCTTTTTAACTTCGACTTGCGTAAATTTGAGAATTATTCGTGTTATACGATTTGCGATATGAAAAAGTTTTTTCTTGCGGGCGGTTTATGCTTGTCGGTGGTTCTGATTGCTTTGCCTATAATAACCGGTTGTACAAAAAGTTCTGATGGCCATGGTGGTTCTGACTCGTTTGAGAGTGATGCCATCAACGTCGGAGCGAATAATTACGTGCACAAAATCATGAAATCGACCTACTATTGGTGTGATGGAGTGCGTGACGATATAGATAAGAGTACGACTACTGTAAAGAATTATTTTTACTTGCAATTAGTCCCTGAGGACAGATGGAGTTGGATGACAGATGCCGCCACATACTATTCTTCTGAAACTGGTGTAAGTACGTCATACGGAATGAGCTACGGGCAACCGTTAAAGGGGTATGAAGACTATGGAGTATATGTGACGATGGTTTACAAGGACTCTCCTTTCGCAAAGGCGGGCATTACCAGAGGGTGGAGGATCAATCGTATAAACGGCTCACCTGTAATGGATCTGATAATCGCAGGAACTTTTTATTCCGAACTTGATAAGAATAATAACGAGTTCACTTTTACTGATTTGAACGGCAATACTAAGGTGCTCTCAATAGGGAAATCCACGTTCACCGCAAACTGCGTCCTGAAGAGTGAGGTTTATACTTCAGCGGATTATCCCGCCCTTCCTGCAGGTGCGAAGGTAGGCTATTTGGTCTATAGAAGTTTTAACAAATCTCTTAAAAACGAACTCATAGAAGCTGTCGGCAAAATGAAAGGCGAGGGGATAACGGATATGGTCTTGGATCTAAGGTTGAATGGCGGCGGTGATGTAGGTGTATGTACAGAACTTGCAAGCCTTTTGGCTCCTGAATCGGCTGACGGCAAGGTCTTTATAAAAATCAAACATAATGCTAAAAACTCAGGTTCGGATTTTGACTACAAGATCAAGCGCACTGCTAATTCGTTGAATCTCAGAAGATTGTTTGTGATAGGCGGGCGAGGCACGGCATCTGCAAGTGAGTCTGTAATAAACTGTCTAAAGCCATATATGCAGGTTGAATTCGTAGGCGATACGACATACGGTAAGCCAAATGGAATGTATCTCTATACATATATGAAGAAGGGGTCAAAGACAGAGGGATGGGCTTTCTACCCGACTTGTTTTTACTGCGTAAACAGCAATGGAGAAGGAAATTATGATGATGGAATAGTACCGGTGAAATTGGTTTACGACGATCTGTATCATGACTGGGGAACAGAAGAGACGGCTCTTAAGGCGTGCCTTGATTATATTTCGACAGGCAGTTATCCATCAATAACTTATTCTCCAAAGATCCGTAAAAAATATCAAAATGTGGTGAAGGTCAGAACCGAACGCGACGCTTCCCATTATGGTCAGGCAATAGTGCGGGCGGAGCATATCGAAGAATATTGACAACGAAAAAAGGTGACCGTATGGCCACCTTTTTATGACTGTTTGTCAGTGGTTTATTTCTTGAAGAATCTGTTGTAAAGACCCTCGAAGCCCTGACCGTGACGAGCCTCATCCTTGCACATCTCATGAACGGTGTCATGAATAGCGTCGAGGTTAAGTTGCTTAGCTCTTGTAGCGATATCTTTCTTGCCTTTGCAAGCGCCTCTTTCAGCCTCAATTCTCTTCTCAAGGTTTGTCTTGGTATCCCAAACCATCTCACCGATAAGCTCGCAGAATTTAGCTGCATGCTCGGCCTCTTCAAGTGCATATCTTCTGAATGCCTCACCGATTTCAGGATAGCCCTCTCTGTGAGCCTGACGTGACATCGCCAAATACATTCCAACCTCTGAGCATTCGCCCTCGAAGTGAGCCTTAAGACCTTCCATAACCTCAGGATCGCAACCTTTAGCTACACCGATAACGTGCTCGTCAGCCCAACCTTTCTCTTCTTTTTCTACAACCTCAACGAATTTCTCTCTCGGCTGCTTGCAAACAGGACATACCTCAGGAGCCTCTGTTCCCTCATAAACATAGCCACAAACTGTGCATCTGAATTTCTTTTTCATAATTGTAATTTTATTGTTTTGTTGTTAATAGTTTCTTAATCTTCACGTTTGGTGTCTTTTAGATGCTGCGTGCGATAGTTCGGACCGGCATCCATAGACAAGATGTTTAGAATTATTCTAAATAAATTCTTCTACAAAGGTAGAAATTCGCTCGTAAAAACAAAATGTGGAATGGCGGAATTTTGCGGACTATATAATTATTAGCTTCGTCTTAGCGTAGTTCGCACTTGCAGGTATCTCATTTAATTTCTGATTGGGGTTCGCGAAAACGCCAAATATACTTTCGCATTTAGATTTTACTCAACGATAAAGACATCCTCCCCGTCTTCGTGGAAGAAGTATTGCTCGCGGGCGAAACGCTCGAGGCTGTCCTTGTTTGAAGAAAGCTCCCTGAGTTTTTCGTCAGTATATTGTATGGCTTTGACATAATGCCTTTTAAGGCGACGCTGTTCGCTGACGGTTTTCAGATCCCTGTACCAGTTTATCAGATTGTTGCTATCGATAAAAAACACCCATACGGCGAAAGCGACCGTAGCTATCAGATATTTGTTTTTGAGCGCACCGAATAGTTTCCGCCAAAAAGAGCGGCCTTTCCCCTCGCCTGGAGTTACGTTCTCATGCACAGTCCGCCCCTCATTTGACTCCTGCACCTCTGTTTGCTCCCCTGAATTATTGTCTTTTGGATTGGCTGTCATTATTTTTTTAAATTTGCGACCGTTTACAAAATTAGAAAAAAAATGAAACCTACACTACTTATCATGGCTGCCGGAATGGGAAGCCGCTACGGAGGATTGAAACAACTTGATGGGGTGGGCCCTTGTGGTGAGACTATCATGGATTATTCTATTTATGATGCGATGAAAGCCGGATTTGGTGACGTCGTTTTCGTTGTAAGAGAGAAATTTAAAGAGGAATTCGAGGAGAAGGTCGTAAGCAAGTATAAGGGTAAGATCAAGACGACTGTAGTAACTCAGGAGCCGGGCAAGCTTCCTGAGGGATATACTATGACTATTGACAGAGAAAAACCTTGGGGTACAGGTCAGGCGGTCTTGGCTGCCGCAGGAGTAATCGACAAGCCTTTCGCTGTCATCAATTCTGACGATTTTTATGGCCGCAAATCTTTCGAAGTCCTTGCAGATTATCTCAGCTCAGTAGGAGAGAATGAAAAGGGAAATTTCTGTATGGTGGCGTTCGACCTTGAGAAGACCTTGAGTGAAAGCGGTGCGGTGTCAAGAGGTATATGCACTGCGGATGCAGAGGGTAATCTCGCTGTCGTTGAGGAGCATACAAACGTTCGCAAAGTTGGCGGAGAGATAATGGGTGCAGGATTAAACGGTGTCGAGCACGTAATCGGTGCACAGGCGTTCACCTCTATGAATATGTGGGGATTCACCTGCGACTATATGGTGAAATCTGAGGAGCTTTTCCGCAAGTTTTTGGATGCCAACATCAATGAAATGAAAGCTGAATTCTACGTTCCTTCTGTAGTCAGCTCGATGATCAATTCCGGTGAAGCTAAGGTCAAGATTCTCTCATCTCCTGACAAGTGGTTCGGAGTTACATACAAAGAGGATCGTCCGATTGTTGTCGAAAAACTTAAAGAGATGAGCGACAACGGATTATATGAATCACCGCTTTTCAAATAAACAACCGTTTGTTCGACGGATTAAAATGACTCCCATACAGTGTTAAAAGATTCAAAATATTTTTTGTCCGACCTGAAATTCTGTTGGATAACGGTAGCGGTCTTTTTCCTGAGCTCGATAGTGATAGCTCCGGTCTTGGTATTCCTATCTTCAGCGTTTTCGGTAAATCTGTTCGGGTGTCTTACATTGACATACATCCTAAGCATCATCCCTGCGCTTGCCTTCGTTGTGTTTATGGGAAGGTTGAGCCGACGGAATGGTTCGGGAAAATATGTCAGAGTGAACGAGCCTGACTTCGGAAGATTCAGCGGACTGCCGGGGAGTATCTCGCTGTTTATTTTATTGGCTGTCGGCACATTCTGCTTAGGTATCGCAATCGATCCCATTACGAATATGTTCGATATGCCGGAATATCTGAAATCGATATACGACTCTATGCAAAGTTCTCCTACAGATACTTTCATAAGCGTTGCGATAGCAGCACCGCTTGCGGAAGAATTTCTGTTGAGGGGAACTATGCAAAGGGGGCTTCTCGCCACAAGCCGACAAAAAACTCCTGCAAAAAGGGCAATAAACGCTATATGCTGGAGTGCTTTTCTGTTCGCTTTCATCCACATGAATCCATGGCAGGCTGTTCCCGCATTTATTTTCGGAGCATTCTTCGGTTGGATATACTACAGAAGCCACTCCATCTGGGCATGTATATTCATGCACTTCGTGAACAACTCCACATCGATTCTGATGACAAGGCTGTTCCCGCAATTTGAGGCTGATACGACTCTGAAAGAGATGCTGACGGTTCTGTCAGGCTCATCGTCAGCGTATTGGATTGCCGTAGTATTTTCTGCCGGTGTGGCTGTCATATCTATCTACATGATAAACAGATTCATACCTAAAGGAGGCGACAGTTTTGCTATCAGAGAAGTTCCGGCGACAAAACCTGAAAATACAGATGCTAATCATCTGAATTAAGTTCTAAGAAAATATTATATGCCGACTAAAAAACTATATCCCCTCCAGTTTGTTGACAAGGAGGATTTGTGTATTGATTATGAAAACCTGACGACTGAGCAGGCGAAAGAGGCGGAAGAGAGCCTGAAACTCGGGAACAACTGTACGGAAAAATCATTCGTCGCAAAAGGTTTTCTCGCTGGCAACACGTTGGAGGATATAGTCGACACATACCTTGGCAATATATTGGGAGAGAAGGCCTTCAGATATTTTGAAGGATTATTTCCGTTGGAAGTCAAAATTCTCTCATATAAGAAAAGAACGCCTGTTATTGTAACCGCTGATGAAGAGACCGCAAGATCAAGATTCGGCTGTATGGGGAAGGAGAAACTTTGGTATATCCTTTCGGCTAAAAAGGGGAGCAGCATATACTTGGGATTCCGCAATGATATATCGGCACAGGAGATTTACGACTGTCAGCTCAAAGGGGAGATTCTGCCTATGATGAATGAAATCGAACCGGAAGCGGGAGAAACTTTCTATATAAAGCCAGGAACTCCGATGTCTATAGGCAGCGGAGTAGAAATCATAGAGGTTTCTCAAAATTCCCCGATAGAACTCAATATTGAAGATAACGACCAACTTGTTGAAGCCCTTGATTTTATAAACCTTTCAGGGTACATTCCGGAATATTTTGCGCCGGAGGAGTGCCCGTTCAGGGTCGAAAGGATAAATATCAGTGATGAACAGAAAATCGATACTGAGGAGACCGGTAGTTTCATAATATTCCTATGTCTGAGCGGAAGGGCGCACATACGGTGGAAAGATGGGGAATTAAGCTTGACTAAAAAGGATATGACACTGATTCCTAACGAATTGGAATTTTCAATCGCCCCCGATGAGAAATCGGATGCTACCCTTTTGAAAATTTATCCGGCTCCGATATCCGACGATTTGGATGATCATGTGCATCATCACGATGACGGGCACGATTGCGACTGCGGTGAAGACCATCACCATTGCGATTGCGGAGGACATCACCATCATGGTGAATAGGTGAGTGACCGCTATTCGAATTCACCCATAAGGCGATCAATCTGGCGACGCTCCTTTTTGGTAGGACGTCCTGCACCTCTATCCCTTTTAAGAAAAATAGTCTCTACAGGCGCAACAAGTTTGTCAAGTTCTGACTGCGGCGTAACATCTGTAGCGTACTGCTCGACAAGCTTCGCCCCTTGCCTCTTGTCAATAGGCTCTACAACAAGGTATTTATAATGGACAGCCCCTTTTCTTACTTGAATCGTGTCTCCTTTTTTGACATCCCTCGCCGATTTTGCAACAGAGCCGTTAACAGAAACTTTACCGTTCCTGCAGGATTCTGCCGCTTCGGAACGGGTCTTGAATACCCTGATAGACCAGAGAAATTTATCTATTCTGACAGTTTCCATGAGTTGCAAGAGTTCATCGTGAGATCGACTCCCATAAATGAAAAATCCTTAACCGCCTGGGCTGCATGCTCCAAAACAAAAGGCAGGTCTTTAGCCTCCTGTCCCTCTATTTTTCCAAGTACATAATCTATCTGTTTTCCACGGGAGAAATCAGCCCCTATACCTATTCGCAGACGACTGTACTCGGAAGTTCCAAGAAGCTCCTGAATATTTCCCAAACCATTGTGCCCGCCATTGCTCCCTTTTTTTCGCATTCTCATTGTCCCGAACTGAAGATTAAGGTCATCGCAAATAACAAGCAGGTTTTCGGTCTTTATATTCTCGGCCTGAAGCCAATACTTTACCGCCTTACCGCTGAGATTCATATAGGTTGATGGTTTGAGTAATATAAGCTGGCTCCCTCTATATGAAATGGTCGCGGTAGAACCGAGACGGCCTGATGTAAAAAAAGTACCGGACTCACCGGCAAGGTGGTCCAGTACCATAAAACCTATGTTATGGCGAGTCCCCGCATATTCAGCCCCGATATTTCCGAGACCTGTAATTAGAAACTTGCCCGCCACAGTCTGACTATTTTGTTGCGGCGGCCTCAGCTGCGGCAGCTGCAGCGGCTGCGTTAGCGGCGGCAACGGCACGAGTGAACTTGATCTCGCACACCATCAATTTCTTAGGAGAAACTACAGTGCAGCCTTCCACATTAAGCTCACCTGCATAAATCGCATGACCTACGTTAAGACTTGTAATATCTACGTCGATTACGTCAGGAAGCTTGGCCATAGGGCCGCTGATCTTGATCTTCCTTACACCTACTCTGAGACGTCCACCCTGCTTAACACCCTCAGCGTTACCGAATACGTTAACAGGAACAGCTATCTCAACCGGTTTGTCCTCTGAAATAGCAAGGAAGTCAACATGGATAGCGTTATCGGTAATCGGATCATACTGGACATCGTGAAGGATGCACGGATTGATCTGACCATTGATGTCAAGATGAATAATATAGGATTTAGGTGTGTCTGTAAGTTTCTTTACATCAGCAAGCGACATCTGGATGTCCTTGTGCTCTGTCCCATTTCCATAGATAATGCAAGGAACGTTGTCTGCTCTACGGATTTTCTTAAGGTCCTGTTTTGTACCAATCTGACGTGCAGCGGCCTTCAATACGATAATTTGCATAAAACTTTAATTTTTAATGTGTTACTCAGTCTGGCTTTTCCAGACCCCATTGCACCAAAAGCCCATGGCTTTAAAGTTGCGCAAATGTAATAAAATATTTGCTTACAGCATAAATATACTGCAAGCCGAAAGCAGAAAAAGCATCGTCATATTTTTTCTGCTGAGGCGCAGCGTATATATGTTTACAGCATAATACTATCTGCCGGTATAGTTGTGCGGAGTTATCCTTAGAAGTTCCTCATAGCAGATCAGCGCATAGCCCGTGTAGGATTTTCCGGTCGCCTTGTCGCGGGCGGTGTACTTCTGCCGGATGCCCTTCACGTCCATGATGGCGACGTCCTCCTTCAACTCGCCCGCCTCATAGCCCTCGCTGTTTTCCGACGCCAGCGTCATGAAATCGGCCAGCTGCGCCGTGATCTGCTTGGTTTCC
>CAMGTS010000051.1 GCA_946062035.1 uncultured Bacteroidales bacterium | reverse complement strand
GAGATTTCGTCAACGATATCTTCGGCATCGTCACGGTCGGTGAAAGGACCTACAACATATCTTGTCTCTCCTGACGATGTGTTCTTCGCTATATCTTTCCCTGATTTTTTGAGAATGTTCAGAATATTCTCAGGAATTGAGGCATATCCCTCAATAATGAGATTGTATGCTATACCCGCTTTCCTGTCTGCGGCTTTTTTTGCAGCCGCTGCGTTTTCCGCTTTTCTTGCGAGTGTAATGGTCGTCGCTTTGCCGTTGTTGTAGGCTACAATCAGTGCACCCGGGAATTTTTTCTTTACTGTAGCAAGGGCTTTGAGGGCGTTTGAATATTTTTCAAATGCACCTACGAAATATTGATGCTTGCCTGGTGACGTTCTTTCAAAGGCGGGCATCAGTCCTTTCAAGGCGGCAGGACTGCTGACAGGTTTCGCCAAACTCAGGATTCTGATCTGGTATAGGATTCCGTCTGGCAGATCATCCGTCTCTAAAAGTTCGGATGCCTTCTCAATTCGGAATGTAAGGTCAATGATCTTTTTAGGTTCCTCAACTTTCAAGAAATCACCGCTTTGTACCTCTGCTTTATGAGACAGGAGGTCTGTGATATCTACTTGCCCCGCAGGTTGCTGTACCGCAGTCGGATTTTTTTCCGATGGAACCGAAAGCTCATTAAAATCTGGAATAAGCATATCGTTGGCCAAAAAAGCCTCTTCTGTTTCGAACATTTCTTTTGAAACAGCCTGAATCTGCTCTCCTACTGAAAAAATTTCAGCTTCTTTCTGTTCAATTGATGCCGCAATTACAGATAACGTGTCCCTCATTTCGGGAAGAGTCTGGAATTTTGCATAAGCCGCTCTCGTGTTTTCAATTTCTTTGAGGAGTTGTTTGTTTTTTCGCTGTAATTCTCTGTATTGTAAGCTAATACGCTTGTATTTTTCTGTGGCCGCAAGATGTACGGAGTCTATTTTGATAATTTCAGAATTCTCTTCCAATCCGTCCAACGCATTGTTAACAGTCTCCTTCTCATTTTCGGCTCTTTCGTCTTGTGTAGTTTTGAGGCGAAGTCTCGAAATAGCATCGGCCTCCTCAGCGGATGCGGAATGTTTCAGAGGATTCTCTTCGTATTCAATCACATACGATGTGACCCTGTCGGTGTTTGTCGAACGTCTTGTCGGAGAATCCCAGTTTCTTGTAGAAGAAAAGACAGCGAATTTGCAATCCGGTGTTATATAGAAAAACAAGTCGTCGGATGGTGAAGAGTATGGGAATCCCATGTTTTGGGCTATACCCCAATCATTTGTCGCCTCGTCCCATTCGCTTACATACAAGTCATAACCACCGGCACCATAGTGTCCGTTGGATGAAAAGTATAGTTTTTTCCCATCAGGCGAGACGAAAGGAAAAATATCATTTCCACCCGAAGTGATGTTGTTACCCAATACTTCAGGGGCGCTCCATACATCATCCGCACCCTTTTTGGTGACATGAATACTCCATTTCTCTTTTTGGTCTTTTGCGCTGAAATATATTGTGCTGACTGCGGACGGCATATATATAGTGTCTCTTCCGCTTGACATGTTGTGCGGTGCCTGTATGAATGAGCCGGACTTGGCTATTTCCGGATAATAGAGGAAAAAATCCTTTTTGCTTAAAGACTGCCTTGCGACAACTTTCGGGTGTTCAACAAATTGCAGTAACGCCTCTCCATTGTCGCAAGCAATGGATTTCAATTCCAGGCGTTTCTTTATCTCAGGAGAGTTCTCCATCGGGAGAAGATTCCTGTAAATGCTCTTCGCTCTGGAAAAATTGTATGTGTGGTACAGAGAATCCGCCTTCACTTCAAGCGAATCTTGACCTTGTGCTCCGATTGTTCCGGACATGAGGGCCAAAACAGCCAGACCTAATCCTAATATTCTACCGTTCATTTGAAAAACTCTATAGCAGTGCGCTAAATTATTAAAAAATTGTACATTTGCAATCTTGTATTAAAAACTAAACACAAATGCAAAGCAAAGGGGCCATCAGATTAGTGGCGATTTTAATAGCGTTAGCCTGCTTGTATCAACTTTCATTTACGTGGGCTACAAGGTATCAAGAGAAGAAGGCGGAGGCATTTGCAGCCAAAGCCGTTGAAGCAGTAAAAGCAACTCCTGAGTACACTGCGGTACCGGATGTTGACAAGGCTTATTTCATCGACTCTCTTACAAAAGTTAAAAACAGACAGTACACAGACTCTATTTCCGCAGAGAAAGTATTCTTAGGATTTACTTTCAAAGAGGTTAAAGAGAAAGAGATCAGACTCGGTCTGGACCTTAAGGGTGGTATGAACATCATGCTTCAGGTTCAGCTCAAAGATCTTGTAAGGGCTCTGTCAAACAACAATGAGACCCCTCAGTTCACTAAAGCTCTTCAGCTCGCTGAGGAGCGCGAGGTAGAAAGCCGTCAGGATTTCATAACACTGTTTGCGCAGGCTTGGGAAGAGGTTGCTCCGGGACAGAGGCTTTCAACTATTTTCGGTACATACGAACTTAAAGACAAAATTCGTCCTGAGACTTCAAACAGCGAGGTCATCTCTGTTATCAGAGAGCAGGCCGCCGCAGCTATTTCCAACTCTTTCAACGTTTTGAGAAGCCGTATAGACAGATTCGGCGTAACATCTCCTAACATTCAGAAACTTGGAAATTCTGGTAGGATCCTGGTTGAGCTTCCTGGTGTAAAAGAGCCTGAACGTGTAAGAAAACTTCTTCAGGGAACAGCTTCTTTGGAATTCTGGCCTACTTATAACGCAAATGAGGTTCTTGGATATCTCCAGCAGGCGGATATGGCGCTTCGCGACGCTTTGTCAGAAAGAGTTGTAGAGGATACGGTTGCTGTTGAAGCAACAGAAGAGACTTCTGTGAAAGCGACTGTAGCAGAGAGCGTAAAGGATAAGATAAATGTCGCTGACTCTTTGTCTGCGGATCAGGAGATTATCGCTAAGCAGCACCCGTTGTTCGCTGTCCTTTCTCCTAATCAGAGCGGTCAGGGCGCATGTCTGGGTTATTCACACTATAAGGATACCGCAAAGGTTCGCGAGTATTTGAACCTTCCAGAGGTTAAGTCTGTCCTTCCGTCTGATTTGGTTATGATGTGGACAGTAAAGCCTTCTCAGTATATTGCGGACGGAAACTTTTATGAATTGGTGGCTATCAAGAACGCAAGCAGGGACGGAAAAGCTCCGCTTGACGGTTCTGTGATAACAGACGCAAGCATTTCTTATAGAGAAAGCGGCGGTCTCCCTGTTGTGGATATGGCCATGAATCCTGAGGGTTCAAGAATTTGGGCAAGACTTACAGCGGACAATATCGGTAAATCCGTAGCTGTTGTATTGGATGGTATGGTTTACTCTTACCCTACCGTTCAACAGGAGATCAACGGAGGACGTTCTCAGATTTCAGGCCAGTTTACAGTCGAGGAGGCCACAGACCTTGCCAACGTATTGAAATCAGGTAAATTGCCGGCACCTGCGACAATTATCCAAGAGCAGGTTGTGGGTCCTTCACTTGGTCAGAAGTCAATCAATGCAGGTATGATTTCCTTTGTATTGGCATTCGTTCTTGTTCTTTTGTACATGTTGTTCTTCTATAGAGGAGCCGGTGTTGCCGCAAACATCGCTTTGTTGTGCAACGTTCTCTTCCTGATGGGTTCACTTGTTTCAATCGGAGCGGTTCTTACCCTTCCTGGTATCGCCGGTCTGGTTCTTACTTTGGGTATGGCGGTGGACTCTAACGTCATTATCTACGAAAGAATCAAGGAGGAGCTTGCAGCCGGAAAACAACTTCGCCTTGCGATAAAGGACGGTTATTCCAATGCATATTCGGCAATCTTGGATGGTAACATCACTACCCTTATCGTCGGTTTCGTTCTTGTAATATTCGGAACAGGTCCAATCAAGGGCTTCGCCACTACATTGATCATCGGTATTATCACCTCACTCATTACTTCTATTTTCGTGACAAGGCTGTTCTTCGAGTCAAGACTTGCACGAGGAAAGAACATTAGTTTTGAGACAAAGGCCACACGTAATTTCCTTAAACACACCAATATTGACTTTATCGCATATCGTAAGTACACTTACGTGATAGCTGCGGCTGTCGTTGCGGTTTGCTTGGGATTCATTTTCACAAAAGGATTTACCCAGGGTGTAGACTTTACCGGTGGTAGAACATACGTATTGAGATTTGACAAGCTTGTTTCTGCAGAAGAGGTAAGAGCGGCTGCCATGGATGAGTTCGGCGAGAGTGTTGAGGTTAAGCAGTTCGGCGCCGGCAGCCAGATGAAACTGACGACCAAGTACAAGATCAAAGACAATTCTCAGGCAGTAGACCAGGAGATAGAGAGCAAGCTATACGATGCACTGAAGGGCATGTTCCAGACACCTCTTACATTAGAGCAGTTTACTACGACTGTTGATAATCCTAATGGTATTATCAGTTCAGATAAGGTTGGTCCTACTATCGCAAACGATATGAAGAGAAAGGGAACCTATGCTGTAGTCATTGCGCTTTTGGCTATCTTCCTTTATATCGCATGGAGATTTAAGAACTGGTCATGGGGTGCCGGTGGCATTGCGGCATTAGCGCACGACGCGATTATCGTGATGGGATTCTACTCAATATTCTCTGGCATACTTCCGTTCTCATTGGATGTTGACCAGACCTTTATTGCGGCGGTTCTTACGATTATCGGTTACTCAATTAACGATACCGTGGTTATTTTCGACCGTATCCGTGAGCATAGGACATTATATCTGAAACGTTCACTTAAAGAGAATATAAATTCAGCTATTAACAGCACACTTGCAAGATCTGTGAATACATCATGTACCACTTTGGTTGTATTGCTTTCTATCGCTATCTTCGGTGGTGAGACAATCAGAGGATTCTCTACTTCACTTGCTCTTGGTGTGATTGTGGGTACATTCTCTTCAATCTGCGTTGCGGCTCCTTTGATGTTTGACATCAACAGATCAAAAGAGGCAAAGGCGGAGTTCAAAAAGAAATAAGTAAAATTTACATTCAGGATAAAGGGCGTGTCGGTTGAGGCACGCCCTTTGTTTTTGCGATGGGGAGTAGATAAGTTTTTATAAATTTGTGGGGACTATAAATTCGGATAAATAGCGACAATTTCATCATATGAGTAAAGGGAAAAAATCATCAAGAAAAAAAGATAGAATAAAAAACAGCGCCCGCAGACAACGCAGAAGTAAGGAGTTCGGAGCTCGCAATACGACAAAAGGCAAGAAGCAGGGTAAGCGTATTTTAGAGATTCTTACCGGTGTTTTGGATGTGGCCGCAGGTGGATATGGTTTTGTCAGGGTTGATTCGGCAAACGGGAATACTGAGCCTGAAAATGATGTTACTGCAAAGAAGCAGAAGTGGAATGTGTGGAATGACAAAAATTCAGTTGTCGCCGAGGCTGAAAAGGCCGGAAAAGAGATAAGCGAGGTAGGGAATGCGGCTGTAAGAAGAGATGTTTTTATTCCTCAGGCCAAATTGAGAGGGGCGCTGAACAAAGACAGAGTCAAGGTTGCGGTTACAGGCAGAGGCAGAGATGGCGACAGTGAGGAAGGTGAGGTGCTTGAGGTTTTGGAGAGAAGCACATTGCCTTACATTGGAATCCTTCAAATAACAGGCAAGAGGGCTTGGGTTATCATTGAGAGCCGCAGTATGGCATATGATATTCAGGTTTCGATGAATGGAGAGCCGATAGGTGGCAACGGGGTGCGTGGCATGGAAGTTAAAGGGGAGTACCAAGGTCTGAAGGTGGCGGCAAGGGTGACAGACTTTCCGCGTGGCAGCCAATGTCCTTATGGTGTCTTAGTTGAAGTTCTCGGCAAGTCGGGAGACAATGATACCGAAATGAATGCGATACTCACGGAATATGGCCTTCCTTTCAAGTTCCCGGATGAGGTAGAACGTGCAGCAGCGAAGATTCCGACAAAAATCAGCGCAAAAGGGGTTTCTGGCAGAAAAGATTTTAGAAAGACACTTACGATAACCATCGACCCGGCCGACGCTAAAGATTTTGACGACGCAATTTCGTTTAAGAAGTTGGATAATGGAAATAGTGAGGTCGGTATTCATATAGCTGATGTTTCGCACTATGTCAAACCGGGAAATATTTTGGACAAGGAAGCTTATGCCCGTGCGGCATCGGTATATCTTGTAGACAGGACGATTCCTATGTTGCCGGAGGTTCTTTCGAATAATCTTTGTTCTTTGCGTCCGGGTGAGGAAAAATTGACTTTTTCCGCTGTTTTTGAGCTTGATGCGAAAGGTAAAGTTTTATCGGAATGGTACGGCAGGACAATTATTAAATCGGATTTCCGTTTTGCCTACGAGGAGGCTCAGCAGATTATCGACAGTGAGGGGAACCTTAAGAGCTATAAATCAGTACTTGCGACAAGCGCAGAAGGCATCAACACTAAAAAGACCAGAAGCAAGGGCGGGGACGGAACAGATGTTATAAATGATGTAACAGGTCTTACTACAGCGAAACCGGCACAAAAGATAGCGGATGCGGTGTATGAGTTGCATAAACTTGCGGAGCAGATAAGAAAAAAACGATTTACTGATGGTTCAATTCAGTTCGAAAGACCCGAAATGAAGGTTCTTGTCGATGAGAGTGGAAAGCCCGTAAATGTTATAGAAAAAAGAACAGGTAGTGCAAATTGGCTTGTAGAGGAATTTATGTTGCTTGCCAACAAAGGGGTTGCCACTTATGTTACCAAAAAACTTTCCAGAAAGGCTCCGACATTTGTCTATCGTATTCATGATCAGCCTAATATGGAGAAAGTGGTCGAACTGAAGACTTTTGCTCACCATTTCGGATACAAATTGGAAAAGACTGACACACCGAAGCAGTTGGCCAAATCGCTTAACAAGCTGACAGCTCAGCTAAGCGGCAAGCCGGAGTGCGAAACGATAGAGCTTCTGGCTTTGAGGTGTATGGCAAGAGCGCAATATTCTACAGATAACATAGGTCACTATGGGCTTGGTTTCCAATATTATACCCACTTTACCTCTCCAATCAGGCGTTATCCTGATATGATGGTTCATAGGTTGTTAGCCTCTTATTTGGATGGCGGTAAAAGTGCGGATAAGGCCACCTATGAAGATTATTGTCTGCATTCATCTCAGAGAGAGCAGCTTGCTACGGAGGCGGAGAGGGCGAGCATAAAATACAAGATGGCTGAATATATGCAGGAGCGTATCGGTCAGGAGTTTGACGGTACGATCAGTGGTGTCACGGAGTGGGGGATGTATGTTCAGGTCGAGCCTACCAAGATTGAGGGAATGGTGGCCGTCCGCGAGATGACGGACGACTATTATCAGTTCGATGAGAAGAGTTACAGCCTGATAGCCAAATCTTCCGGAAAAAGGTATTCTCTCGGTGACAAGGTCAGGATAAAGGTGGATAGAATAAGCTTGGAGCAGAAGACAATCACTTATACTCTTGTGAAAACCCCGGAGCTTGACGAAGTAGCCAAAGTCTCTTCCAAGAGGGCTAAGAAGGCATCGGACACATCTCATAAGACTAAGAGAGTCAAGAGTATACCGAAAACAAAAAAACAGTAGGTTTATGGAAATTTCGAAAGATTTTTATTCGTTTTTGACAAACAGACAAAAAGCAGAAAAGAAGACAATAAATATAGAATCAGTTGATATGGGAAAGAAAGTTTTGTTGATGATTTTGGACGGTTGGGGAAACGGCCGCCACGATAAGACAAATGCGATTTGGGTTGCCGGTCAGCCTAATATTGATGCGTTGAGAGAGAAATATCCGACATCACAGCTAATGGCTTGTGGAGAGGATGTCGGGCTTCCTAAGGGACAGATGGGCAATTCAGAGGTTGGGCACCTCAATATAGGTGCCGGCAGGGTTGTATATCAAGATCTTGTCAAGATAAACAAGGTTTGTGAAGAGCATAAGATGTTGGAAAATAAGGAGATAAAGGCGGCTTTCGATTATGCGGCACAGGGGCATGCGCTTCACTTTTTCGGTTTGGTTTCACGTGGAGGCGTA